>QGUQ01000423.1 GCA_003242195.1 Bacillota bacterium
GAGGACGGCGTTTCCGCCCGGGGGGGGCGGGGCCTCCGCCTGACCGCCGATGAGCTCATCGACATGTACGCGCGGTGGCTGGAGCGCTACCCGCTGGTGTCCCTGGAGGACGGGCTGGCCGAGGAGGACTGGGAGGGCTGGCGGCGCCTCACCCAGCGGCTGGGCGACCGGCTGCAGTTGGTGGGCGACGACCTGTTCGTCACCAACGTGGAGCGGCTGCGCCGGGGCATCGAGATGGGCGCCGGCAACGCGGTGCTGGTGAAGGTCAACCAGATCGGTACGCTGACGGAGACCCTGTTGACCATGCGGACGGCGGTGGATGCGGGCTACCGGAACATCGTCTCCCACCGCTCGGGGGAGACGGAGGACGTGACCATCGCCGACCTGGCCGTGGCCACGCGGGCGGGGCAGATCAAGACGGGCGCCCCCTCCCGCTCGGAGCGGGTGGCCAAGTACAACCAGCTGCTGCGGATCGAGGAACAGCTGGGCGACAGTGCCGAGTTCGCCGGCTGGCGGGCCTTCCGGGCCCGTCGTTGACGTGCCCGTCAGCGGCGGGCCCGGGGGCCACGGGGACCGGGCCCGCCGCCTGGGGGGCACTGTCGTTGTCGCCGCCCCGCCCTTGTGCTAGCATCAAGGAGCGATGCCCGGGGGCCGCGGCGGCTACCGGGTTACGCTGCTCGACGGGGATGATTGCCGTGCAGACGGTGTTCCTGATCCTCCACATCCTGGCGGTCGTCGGGCTGATCGCCGTCGTGCTCCTGCAATCCGGCCGCAGCGCAGGCCTGTCGGGAGCCATCGCCGGCGGCGCCGAGGCCTTCTTCGGCAAGCGCCACGGCCTCGACCAGCTGCTGGGCCGCGCGACGGTGATCCTGGCGATCGTCTTCTTCATCACCTCGTTCGTCCTGGGCTATCTCATGAGCTGAACCCCGCTTACGCCGGAGGCATGGGTGGCCCGGGCGGTCCGGGTGCACCCGCAGAGGTGCGGGGACGGGAAAGGGCCGGGGAGCCGGTCCTTTTTCTTTTGGGGCCCCCATGGGCGTCCACCCCGTCCGCCCTTCCGGGATGGAGGGGCCGGGACCGGCATATGGATCGGTGAGATCCTGGGGCGCGGACGGGAGGGAGCCCGATGGCGGCAGAGGGCATGGCGGCGACGGTGGTGGCCGCGGGCGCCCTGGCGCTGCTGGTGGCGCGGGGCCTGGCCGGGGCGGTGCACCGGGCGCATCCGGGTACCGCGCAGATGCAGGAGCTGGCCGCCGCGATCCAGGAGGGGGCCATGGCCTTCCTGGCTCGCGAGTATCGCGTGCTGGTGGTCTTCGTGACGGGCTTTGCTGCCCTCCTGCTGCTGGCCGGCTGGGCCGGCAGCGGCGACGGGTTCGGACCTGCCGTAGCCGCCGCCTTCGTCCTGGGCGCCACGGCTTCCCTGGCGGCCGGGTACGGCGGGATGCGGGTGGCCACCGCCGCCAACGTACGCACGGCCAGCGTGGCCCGCCGGCAGGGCCTGCGCGGCGCCCTGGGGGTGGCCTTCGCCGGCGGCGCCGTCATGGGGCTGTGCGTGGTGGGGCTCGGGTTGCTGGGCCTGGGCGTCATCTGCCTGGTCCTCGCCGACCCCGCGCGGCCCCAGGCGCTGGCCATGTTCAACGGTTTCGCCCTGGGCGCCAGCTCCGTCGCCCTGTTCGCCCGGGTGGGGGGCGGGATCTACACCAAGGCGGCGGACATGGGCGCCGACCTGGTGGGCAAGCTGGAGGCCGGCATCCCGGAGGACGACCCGCGCAACCCGGCCGTCATCGCCGACAACGTCGGTGACAATGTGGGCGACGTGGCCGGGATGGGGGCCGACCTGTTCGAGTCCTACGTCGGGTCCGTCGTCGCGGCGGTCGTAGTGGCCGCGGCCACGGGGGCCGGCCAGGCCGCCGTCCTGTATCCCCTCGCCCTTGCCGCCCTGGGCGCCGTGGCGTCGGTGGCGGGCATCCTCGCCGTACGGCTGGCGGGTAGCGCGGACCCGGGCGCGGCGCTGCGGGCCGGGAGCGCGGCGGCCGCGATCCTGGTGGCCCTGGCGGGGGCGCTGCTGGCGGGCTGGCTCGGGCTGCCCCGGGCGGCCGTCGCCATGGTGGCGGGACTGGTAGCGGGTTTGGTCATCGGGGTCGTGACGGAATACTACACCTCGAGCGACCGTCCGCCGGTCCGCCAGGTGGCGCGCTCGTCCAGCACGGGGACCGCCACCAACATCCTCTCGGGTTTCGCCGTGGGGCTGAAGAGCACGGCGCTGCCGGTGC
>QGUQ01000424.1 GCA_003242195.1 Bacillota bacterium
TGATCGTGGAGAGAGGGGAGGTGCTCGCCGTGCTGGGGCCCAGCGGGTGCGGGAAGTCCACCCTGCTACGGGTGCTGGCGGGACTGGAGGTCCCGGACGCAGGCCGGGTGACGCTGGACGGGGTACCGGTGCGGGCCGGCCACCCGGAGCTGGCGCTGGTCACCCAGCAGCCCCACCTCCTTCCCTGGCGGACGGTCCGAGGCAATGTGGCGTTCGGTGGCTTGTTCACCGTACGGGACCGGCGGGAGTTGGCCCGGCGTACCGGCGAGCTCCTGGCGCGAGTGGGCCTGCAGGAGGTGGCCGACTGGCGGCCCGCCGGCCTGTCGGGCGGAATGGCTCAACGGGTGGCCCTCGCCCGGGCCCTGGTACGCCGGCCGCGGGTGTTGCTGATGGATGAGCCCTTCAGCGCCCTGGACGTCACCACCCGGCGGACGCTGGGGGCCGAGGTACGGCGCCTGGCCCGGGAGGAAGGCGTGGCGGTGGTGCTGGTCACCCACGACGTGGGGGAGGCCCTGGGGTTGGCCGACCGGGTGGTGGTGCTGTCGTCGCGGCCCGCTCGGGTGGTGCTGGAGCGGACCAACGATGATCCTGCATCCCTGCGGGAGGCCATCCTCGACGCCCTGGGTTCCGGTCGGCCGGCGCTGGCAGCGGCGCCGGCCGGCGGCGGGTGGTGAGGGCAGCGGTGGGCGGAGGGGAAAGCAGGCTCTGGCCGGAGGGGGCGATGTCCCGGCGCGAGTTCCTGCGCTGGCTGGCGATGGTTACGGGAAGCACCTGGCTGGCCGCTTGCAGTCCGCTGGGGCACGAGGCGCCCGGCGGTGGCGGTTCTCCCGGGTCGCCACCGGGGAGTGACGGTGACCAGCCCGTACGGGTCGGCTACGTGCCCATCACCGACGCGTGTCCCCTGCTGGTGGCGGACGCCCTGGGCTACTACCGGGACGAGGGCCTGACGGTGGAGCAGCCGCGGCCCTTCCGCTCGTGGGCCCAGATCGCCGAGGCCTTCCAAGCCCGGCAGGTCAACGTGATCCACCTGCTCATGCCGGCCGCCCTGTGGCTGCGATACGCCCGGGGCTTCCCTGCACGCGTGGTGGCCTGGAACCACGTCAACGGGTCGGCCTTGACGGTTCATCGGGACGTGCGGGAGCTGGCGGACCTGGCCGGCCGGGTCGTCGCTGTCCCCTTCTGGTACTCGATCCACAATGTGATGCTGCAGCTGTTGCTCCGCCGGGCCGGTTTGCGTCCCGTGCTGGGCGGGACGGGGCGACCGCGCCCGGACGAAGTCCGGCTGATCGTCATGAGCCCGCCGGACATGGTTCCGGCCCTGGCGGCCGGCCAGATCGCCGGGTTCGTCGTTGCCGAGCCCTTCAACGCCCTGGCGGAGTTGCAGGGGCAGGGGCGGATCCTCCGCTTCACCGGCGACGTTTGGAAGGAGCACGCCTGCTGCGTGGTGCTGCTGCACGAGGAGGATGTGCAGCGGCGGCGGGCCTGGGCGGAGGCCGTCGTCCGCGCCGTCGTCCGTGCCCAGCTCTGGCTCCGCCAGCACCGGGAGGAGGCGGCCCCGCTCCTGTCCCGGGAAGGGCGCGGCTATCTCCCGCAGCCGCCGGAGGCGCTGGCCCGGGTCTTCTCACCGGACCCGGAACCGTACTTGAAGGCGGGGGTCATCGAGCACAGGGACTGGTTGCCGCCCCGCATCGACTTCCAGCCCTACCCGTTCCCCTCCTACACGGCGGAACTGGTGCGGCGACTGGCGGACACCCGGGTCGAAGGGGACGCGGCGTTCCTCCGCAGCCTGGCGCCGGACTTCGCCGCCCGGGATCTGGTGGACGAAGGGCCGGTACGGGCTGCCCTCAAGGCCGTGGGAGGACCGCAAGCCTTCGGCCTGCCCCGTGACCTGGCGCGCGTGGAAGTGGTCGAGGCCTAGCGGAGAGGGGCGAACGAGGGGATGGGAGAGGAGATGCGACGCCGGTCAGCCTTGAGCCATCGCATCCTGCCGGCGGTGGGCGCCGGCCTGGCCGTGGCCGGCTGGTGGGCGGGCACCCGCTTTGCCGCTGAACGGATCGAGGTGGTGGCCCAGTTTGGCCCCGGCCCGTCGTTGCGGGCGTTGGCCGGCCTGCTGGCCGACGGTACCCTTTTCCTCCACGCGACCCTGAGCATCCGGAGGGTCCTCACGGGGCTCGTCCTGGCTCTGCTGGTGGGGGTTCCGCTGGGGTTGCTCACCGGTTCCCGCCGGGGGGTGGAGCGGGCCACGGCTCCCCTCTTCCAGTTCCTCCGCACC
>QGUQ01000064.1 GCA_003242195.1 Bacillota bacterium
AAAGAGGACGGGGCTTGAAACGCCGGGTGGGGGGTTCTTTCCCCCTTGGGCCCCAAGGTGGGGGTCGTGTGTCGGGGCGCGCGCCCCCCCCCGGGAGGGCGCAGCCGCCGGCCGTTCTTTTAACCCAGCTCCCGTACGCGGCCCGACGCGCTGCCCCACAACGTAGCGACAGGGCGCGTAACACTCAGGGCATGCGTTATGCTAGCAGTAGAGACGCGCCCCGGCAGGGCGATCCGCCGACGGGCCAGGCCGGTCTACGGCCTACGGCCGCGGTCGCGCGCGGCACGCACGCCGAGAAGCCTGCGCGTGGTGCGGTCGTAGCGCAGGGGGTGCGGCGCGGGCGGGGAAGGCATGCGCCGGCGCGGGGCGCGGCGGAGGGAGGTGTGTGGGCGTGCGGCTGGAGCACGTCAAGGCGGAACTGGAGCGCTGGGGGGAGGTCATCGTCACCCTCGCCTCCGGCCAGCGGTTCGAGCTGCACATCGGGGACACCCAGTTCGACATGCAAAACCGGCTGATCCGGATCACGAGCCCGGCGGCCCAGTTCGTCCTCGACGGAGAGCAGATCGAGCACCTGGAGATGCACTACAGCCATCCCATGGAGTGACGGGCGTCTTCGGCTTCGCGGCGGCCGGGGTGCCGGCCCCGGCCGCTTCTCTATGCCCCTGTTGCCCCTCGCCTGTGGTCCCGCGGGTTCGTCCACCACCATCCCCCATCCCCCGACCGCACGATTCGTCGCGCAAGTCCTCGCCGCTCTGGTATACTGTAGGCCTGAGCACAGAAATGTGCACAAGCGATGGGGGACCGAAACCGGCCGATGGAACTGATCCGGATCGGCGACAAGGTGGTGGACCGTACCCGCATCTACCGCATGGTGGACCGGATCCTGGAGCTGCGCGCCTCCGGCCTGTCGCAGCAGGAGGTGGCGGATAAGCTTGGCATCGACCGTACGCTCGTCTCGCGCCTGGAGAGCGTGGGCGAGGTGCGGCGCGGCCGCCGCATCGGCCTGGTCGGTTTCCCCGTGAAGAACCGGCAGGAACTGGAGGAACTTGCCCGCGCCGAGGGGATCGACTTCGTCTGGCTGCTGACGGACGCCGAGCGGCGTGCCTGGGTGGCCGAGAAGAGCGGCGCCGAGCTCCTCAATGAGATCATGGTGCTCATCGCCCAGGCGCGGGAACTGGATCACGTCATCTTCCTCGGTTCCGACATGCGTATCCGCCTGGTGGAGGCGCTGCTGGGATCCGATCGGGTGACGGGCATCCAGATCGGCTCCTCGCCGATCACGGAGGACCGCTACGTCAACCCGGAGCGCATCCGGCAGCTGGTCCGCCATCTCAAGGCGATCTGAGGCGCGGGTGGCTGGCCGCCCGCGTTGGGCCGCGGCGCGCGGACTGGGAGGTCGAGGCATGCATCCTTTCCGGGAGTACGTCAATCCCCATCTCGGCGAATTGCTGGAACAGCTCCGCATGGACAAGGCCTTCGTCCGGGGCGAGGGCTGCTGGCTGTGGGATGAACAGGGCGAGCGCTATCTGGACTTCATGGCTGCGTATGGCGCCCTGCCCTTCGGGTTCAACCCGCCGGAGATCTGGGCCGCCCTGGAGGCGGCGCGGGACAGCGGCGAGCCGTCCTTTGTCCAGCCGTCCTACCTCAACGCCGCCGGAGCCCTGGCGCGGCGGCTGATCGAGCTGGCGCCGCCGGGCATGCGCTACGTCACCTTCACCAACAGCGGCGCCGAAGCGGTGGAAGCCGCCATCAAGCTGGCCCGGGCCGCCACGGGACGGCGCCGTATCCTGTCGGCCGACAACGCCTTCCACGGCAAGACGCTGGGCGCCCTGTCGGCCACCCACCGGGAGAGTTACCAGAAGGCCTTCTTCGCCCCGGTGGAGGGGTTCGACAAGGTACCCTACGGGGACATCGACGCCCTGGCATCGGCCCTGGCGGCGCGGCCGGAAGAGTACGCTGCCTTCATCGTCGAGCCCATCCAGGGCGAGGGCGGCATCGTGGTGCCCCCGCCGGGCTACCTGCGGGAAGCCCAGCGCCTCTGCCGGGAACACGGGGTCTTGTTCATCGTGGACGAGGTGCAGACCGGCCTGGGCCGCACGGGCACCCTCTTTGCCTGTGAACATGAGGGCGTCACGCCCGACGCCATCACCCTGGCCAAGGCCCTGGGCGGGGGACTGATGCCCATCGGCGCCCTCCTCTGCACGGAGGAGGTCTACACCGAGGAGTTCGCCACCAAGCACTCGTCCACGTTCGCCGGCAACGCTCTGGCATGCCGGGCGGGGCTGGCCGCCCTGGAGCTGCTGACTCGTGACGACCGCGCGCTGTTGCGGCACGTGGTGGAGACGGGCCAGTACCTGCGCCGGGGCCTGCTGGAGATCCAGCGCCGCCACCCGCGGGTCATCCGGTCCGTGCGCGGGCGCGGCTTCATGCTCGGCCTCGAGTTCGGGGTCGACCGCGAGCGTTTCCCCGGCAACCTCCTGGGCGTCATGGGCGAGCAGGAGCTGCTGACTCCCGTCATCGCGTCGTACCTGCTCAACGTCGAGAAGTTGCGCGTGGCGCCGACGCTGAACGGGGCCGACGTGATCCGCATCGAGCCACCCCTCATCGCCGGGCGCGCCGAGTGTGACTACGCCCTGGCCGCCATCGAGCGCGTGGTCGAACTCATCGACCGGGAGGACACCGCCGGGCTCCTGCGTCACCTGGTGGGCGACGGGCGCCGGCCCGAGCCCCGCGTGGCCGTGCGTGACGCCGCTGCGACCGCCGACCGGGCATCGGACGCGTTGAACCGCGGAGAAACTCGCGGCGAAGGCGGGCAAGGCTCGGACGGCAAGCTGCCCTCGGGTCCGACGGCGCGGGAAGAACCGGTGGCCCCCTCGGGAGACCCGGAAGAAGGCCGCTTCGCCTTCCTGGTCCATCCCGTAGACCTGGAGAACTATCCCGAGTTCGACCCGAGCCTGGCCGCCTTCACGCGGGAGGAACTGGCGGAGCTGGCCGGCCGCTGGAACCACCTGCTGGAACCCTTCCGCATCGGCCAGACCCGCATCGTCTCGGCCTGCGGGCGCAAGGCGTACGGTGAGTTCTACGTCGTCCCGCGGACGGCCGACGAGCTGCTGGCGATGCCGTCCCGGGAGGCCATCGCCGAGGTGGAGAAGGCCCTGGCGCTGGCCCGGGACGGTGGCGCGCGAATCGTAGGCCTGGGGGCCTACACCTCGGTGGTGACCCGCGGCGGCCTCCACCTCCGGGATGCCGGCGTCGCCCTGACGACGGGCAACAGCTACACGGTGGCCGCGGCCGTCGAGGCCATCGCCGAGGCAACGCGCCGCCTCGGCTACCCGCTGGCCCGGGGCACGGTGGCCGTGGTCGGAGCCACCGGCGCCATCGGGCGCGCTACGGCCCTGGTGATCGCCGATCAGGTCGACCGGCTGCTCCTCATCGGCAATCCGGCGCGGGCCGAACAGAGCCGCCGGCGGCTGCTCCGCGTCGCGGGCGAGATCTGTCGCCACGTCCTGGCCTCGGTGCAGGGTTCGACGCCGCAAACCGCGGGGATGCCCGTGGGCACCAACGGCGTGCGGGCCACCGCCAACGGCCGGGCCGCGCGGGGTGCCACAGGCTCGGGAGGAGCGGCGGGCCCGTCCCCGCTGGCGGCGCGGCTGCTGGCGTTCGGGGGCTGGCCGGACCCCGAGGCCCCGCTGGAGGAATTCATCCGGCGTTACGAGGAATGGGTGGCCCGCGGCGATTGCCCGCTGCTGATCACGACGGATCTCGACACCATGCTGCCCCTGGCCGATGTGGTCGTAACCGCCACCAGCAGCACGGCCCACCTGGTGACGCCGGGCAACGTCAAGTTCGGGGCCGTGGTCTGCGACCTCAGCCGGCCGCCAAACGTCAGCCGCGAGGTGCGGAACGCCCGCCCCGACGTGCTGGTGATCGACGGCGGCGTCATCGAGGTGCCGGGGCGGCCGTCCATGGGCTGGAACTTCGGGTTCGAGCGTGGGCTGGTCTATGCCTGCATGGCCGAGACCATGATGCTCGCCCTCGAGCACCACTACCAGCACACGAGCCTGGGCTCCGACCTGAACCTGGAGACGGTCCTCTGGCTGCAGGAACTGGCTCGGAAGCACGGGTTCCGGCTGGCCCAGCTCCGCAGCTTCGACCGGCCGCTGTCGGATGAAGAGTGGCGGCGCATCGTCGCTGCGCGGACGGCGGTGCTGGGTTCCGCGGCCCGTTGAGGCGAAAGAAGGACGGCGCCAGGCCGCGCTCATCGGCCTGGCGCCGTCCTTGGAGGGACCCGGCCGAGGGACCCGGCCCGTGCCCATCCCCATCGGGCGCCCGCAGGGCGGCCGCCGGGGTGGCCCTCCTGACGACCGGCAACGGGCACGCAGGCAGCTGCCTCCGGCCTACCCCGGCCTACCGCGGTAACCGGTAGCGAACCGCCCCTCCTTCGTCGGTCACGGTCAACGCACTACGACGGGCCAGGTACTCCAGGTGTGCCACGGCCTCGCCCAGGGCGAACTCCACATTGGCGCTGGAGTTCATCACCGGGCCGAAGAGGTCCAGGGCGACCTCCCACCCGGTGGCCTCGCCGCGCCGGCGGACGATGTCCACCACGTCCTTCAGGCGGCGCTCGTGGTGCGCCCGGAGCTCATCGCAGCGGTTCCGCAGGTCGTCGAAGGGCCGCCGGTGTCCCGGCAGGACCCGCACGGCGGGCAGTTCCCTCACCTTGGCCAGTGAGGCGAGGTAGCGGTCGAGCGGGTCGGGCGCCGCCAGCGGCCCCGCGGAGATGTTGGGCGAGATGTCTCCCAGGATCAGGTCGTTGGCCAGCAGGATGCCCTCCTCCTCGTTCCACAGCACCATGAGGCCGTCCGTGTGGCCGGGCGTCCAGAGCACCCGGAAGGACCGGTCTCCGACGGCCAGGCTGGCCCCCTCCGGGACAGGCGTGACCTCGGGCTGCGGCTGTACCCAGGAGAGCACCTGCCGGCGGCGCTCGACCAGACCCGGGCGGAGGTGGCCCGGCACGGCCTGGCGCTCGGCGAAGGTCTCCAGGTCCTTGACCGTGGCCTCCCGCCACACCCGGCGGGCGACGGCTACCTCCCGGTCGTGCATGTACACGGGGGCGCCACTGAGTCGCTGCAGCCAACCCGCCGCTCCGTAGTGGTCCGGATGGAAATGGGTCACGATGATGGCCTCGATATCGCTCGGCCGGATGCCCAGCAACCCGAAGGCCTGCCGCCAGGCTTCCTCGGCGGCCGCCGTGTGGAACCCCGTGTCCACCAGGGTCCAGCCGTGTCTTCCGCGGGCGGCGTAGCAGTTGACTTCGCGCAGCGGTGCCGGAATCGGGATGGGAACCCGGTAGATGCCCGGCACCAGTTCGGTGATCTCCACGCCTGGCCTCCCTCCCGCTTGCGGTCGCCCCTTGCCCGTGTTCGTGCTCTTCCCGCGTCGCTTCCTCCGCACCCGCCAACGCGAGCCGACATGACCACGGGCGCAGTCGATTTCCCGGGAAATGTGTGGACGGGTCCGTCGACAGGAAGCGCCAGGGATACGGCCGGTCGACAGCCGACCAACCCCTTTCCCCCTCCTCCACCCGAGTCCGGGGACGCAGCGCTAGGAAACGACCAAGACGGCGGCCCCGTCCACCGCGCTGCGCTTGACGTCGCGGAGCGCCTGGTTCGCATCTTCAAACGCATAGAGCCGGGTCTTCACCCGGATCGGAATCCGGGCGGCCAGCCTCAGGAACTCCTCCGCGTCCCGCCGGGTCACGTGGGCCACGCTGCGCACGGTGCGCTCCCCGTGCAGGAGCCGGTAGGGGAAGGATGGGATGTCGCTCATGTGCACCGCGTTGATGACGACGGTGCCTCCCGGCCGCACGGCCCGAAGGGCCAGCGGCACCAGCTCACCCGCGGGGGCGAAGATGATCGCCCGATCGCACAACGGGGGCGCACCGGTACCCGCGCCGTCCCCGCCCTGATTCACCCCGCTGCCCGAGGTCCTCGCATCTCCCGTGCCCCGACCGGTTCCTTGGGCCACCATACCCTCACGATGCCCGCCGCGACCCGGATGGGCAACCGGGTCGTCGGCCGCCAGCACCTCGGCACCGCCGGCCCAGCGGGCACCCAGCTCGCGGGCCAGGCGGCGATGTCCCTCGCTACGGGTGTACACCACCACCTCACAACCCTGGTGCCGGGCCACCTGGATCACCAGATGGGCGGAGGAACCGAACCCGAAGAGGGCCAATCGCTCGCCCGGCTGCAGACCGCTGAGGCGCAGGGCGCGATAGCCGATGATGCCCGCACAGAGCAATGGTGCGGCCTCCGCATCGGAAAAGGCCGCCGGGATGGGAACGGTGTAGGCGGCGGGAACGACCATCGCCTCCGCGTACCCGCCCGGCACGTGCAGCCCGGTGAAGGCCGCATCCGGGCACAGGTTCTCATCGCCCCGCCGGCAGGCCGGGCAGCGGCCGCAAGCGCGATGCAGCCAGAAGGCTCCCCGCCGCTCGCCCGGACGCACCCCTTCCACGCCGGGACCCACCGCGTCGACGATGCCGACCACCTGATGGCCCGGGACGACGGGATAGGCCGGCGGGATCAGGTCACCTTCGACCGTGTGGACGTCCGTCAGGCACACGCCGCAGGCCCTCACCCGCAGCCGGATCTCCCCCGGCCCCGGTTCCGGTTCCGGAACCTCGGCCAGGCCCAGGGGCTCACCGGTGGCGGCCGCGGGCCGGTGTAGTTGCCAGGCTTTCAAGCGTCCGCCCCCCTCTCCTTCTCGGCGGTACGTGGCCGCCCCTCATATCCAGGGGTTCTTCCCGGTCCCCTTGGCGATCTCCCCGTTCGGCGTCCCCTTGCTGTTTCCGATCCCGTCTCCCGTCCTGTTTCCCACTGGGTTTCCCGGTACCTCCCGGGTCCAATCCCTGGGCGAGTAAGGAAGCCAGCATGCTGCACATAGTGGAGGCTTCAACCACCCGCTCACGGAATGGTGCAGCACGGCGTTCACCACCCCCTGGTACCATGCGATGCTTACCAAGGGCATGCTTGCCAAGGCTGTTCTCACCTGGCCTACTCACGTCAAATCCGAGGAGGGAACGAGCGATGCGGTTCCTACAATTCGAAGGGTTGCCGGACGGAGCCGTCCTTGATGGGATCCTCCGGCTGCACGACCGGATCTTCGGCGAGGGCCAATCGGGCCGCCTGCTGGCCGAGGCCGCCGGCAAGCAACGGCTCCTCGCCATTGTCGCGCTGGCGGGGGACCGGGTGGTGGGCTACAAGATCGGGTACGAAAGAACAAGTGGCGGGACATGATCATCCTGAACTTGCGTCACGGTTTCGACATCATCGGAGCATACACCGACGAAGAGGGTGAGCCGAAGTTGATCCAGGAAAAGCGGCTCACCTAATAAGCTCGAGCCGTGCCAGGGATCGTCGACGGGGGCCATGCAGAGGAACACCATCCATCCACACAGAAAGAGGCCGCGCCCCCTGCGGGCACTTCGGGAGCGCAGCCTCTCAGGACCAATGTGAACCGTTACCTTACCCGGCCTACTCAAGTTACCCGCGTCCCTCGAGTTACTCGAGGAAGTCCTTCAGCTTCTTGCTCCGCGACGGATGGCGGAGCTTCCGCAGCGCCTTCGCCTCGATCTGGCGAATGCGCTCGCGGGTGACGCCAAACACCTGGCCCACTTCCTCAAGGGTGCGCTGGCGCCCGTCGTCAAGGCCGAAGCGCAGGCGCAAGACCTTCTGCTCCCGGTCCGTCAGCGTGTGCAGCACATCCTCCAGCTGCTCCCGCAAGAGCAGCTGCGACGCGGCCTCCGCCGGCGCCAGGGCGTCCTCGTCCTCGATGAAGTCGCCCAGGTGGCTGTCCTCCTCCTCGCCAATGGGCGTCTCCAGGGAGACGGGCTCCTGCGCGATCTTCATGATCTCGCGCACCTTCTCGGGCTCGATGCCCATCTCCTTGGCGATCTCCTCGGGCGTCGGCTCCCGGCCGAGCTCCTGGACGAGCTGGCGCTGGACGCGGATCAGCTTGTTGATGGTCTCGACCATGTGCACGGGAATCCGGATGGTGCGCGCCTGGTCGGCGATGGCGCGCGTGATGGCCTGGCGGATCCACCAGGTGGCATAAGTGCTGAACTTATATCCCTTGCGGTAATCAAACTTCTCCGCCGCCTTGATGAGTCCGAGGTTACCCTCCTGGATCAGGTCGAGGAACAGCATCCCGCGTCCCACATAGCGCTTGGCGATGCTGACCACGAGACGCAAGTTGGCCTGGATCAGCTTGCGCTTGGCCTCTTCATCGCCCTGCTCGATGCGCTTCGCCAGCTCGACCTCCTGCTCCGGCGTCAAAAGGGGGATGCGCCCGATCTCCTTGAGATACATGCGAACCGGGTCATCCAGGGCGACGCCGTCAGGGACCGACATGTCCTCGTCATCGTCGTCCACGGGCTCGCCCAGCTGGTCGACGTCGTCAGGCTCGCCGGTCCCGTCGTCCGGCTGCGCGGCCGCTTCGCCCGTGTCCAGGGCGTCCACCGCGTCCACTGCGTCCACGGGGTCCACCCCGTTCAGGGCATCGTCGATCACACCGTCGGCGGTGTCCAGCCGGACGTCACGGCCGCCCTCGGCC
>QGUQ01000065.1 GCA_003242195.1 Bacillota bacterium
AACCAGCAACTCGGCATGGGCCGCCCGAACGATGTCAAAGGGCGGACACGCCCAGCGCGTGTCCAGCATGGCTACCCCTCCCCGTGACCAACCCCCATGACCGTGCCCTGGCGCCGCCTCCTGGTTCGAAGAGCCGGCCTGGCACCCGTCACGCGCCCGCCGCCGGCCGGGTCCCCACTTCCGCCCCCGCATCCGCGGGCAGCGTACCGGCGCCCATCCGGTCCACTTCCTCCGCGCAACGGGCCAGGAATTGGCGAACATGGTCCATATACGGCTGGCGGTCGTAACTGTTGACCAGGGCGCCAGCCATACGCACGGGGTCGCCGAAGAAGAAGTACTCGTACAGGGCTTGGCGGCTGCCGAAGGCCGACATGGCCGTATCCCACGCCAGCCGGAACAGCCGCACCCGCTCGATCCCGTCCAGGGCGGCCGCCTGCAGGTAGCGCTCCACGTCCGCCCGCCCGGGACCGAACACGTCGCCCTCCGTGGGCAGGGCCATCAGCCCGCTGGCGCCCAGCTGGCGGATGATCTCCACGAACCGCTGGTAGACCCGGGGAAACCAGTTGCGGCCGGCGTTCAGCGGTTCCCACTTGGGGGCCATGATCCCCCAGCGGTTGGGCCGCGCGTCCACCTCGGCGGCACGCAGCAGGCCAGCGAGTATTTCCCGGGCGATAATGATCTCCGCCACTTTCTCCTGGACGTGCTGGAAGCGCTCGATCTGGATGGCGTCGGTCAGGAGCGAGACCAGGCCCAGGATGAACTCGGTCTTGGCCAGGTTCTTCACCATCACCTGGTGGGTCATGAAGACGGTGGCCGACGTCTCGGAGTACAGGGCGTTGCAGAGCTCGGGATGGCCGATCATGAAGCAGCGCTCGTAGGGCACCAGCACGTCGTCAAAGACCACGATGGCGTCGATCTCGTCGAACCGGGAGCCCAGCGGATGGTCAAACCCGCTGCGGCCGTAGTCGAAGCTCTCGCGACAGATGAAGCGCAGCCCCGGCGTGTCGCAAGGGATGGCGAAGGCGTAGGAATAGGGCTCGTCCTCGGGCGTCGCCTTCAGCAGCGTCGAGGGGAAGACCATGATCTCGTCGGTGAGCGGCCCCAGGGTGGCCAGCATGCGGGCCCCGCGAATGACGATCCCCCGGTCCGTGTGCTTGACGATCCGTGCCGCCAGGTAGGGGTCCTTCTGCCCCGCCGGCCCCGCGGCACGGTTGGCCTGCGGGTGGATCAGCGTGTGGGTGAGCAGGAGGTCGTTCTCCCGGATGTACTCGTAGTACTTGCGGATGTTCTCGCCGAAGGCCGGGTCGGCCTGGGCGAACCAGTCGGCGGCCGCCGCCATGGCCATGATGGCGCTGTTCAGATAGTCGGCGGTGCGGCCCAGCATGCCGCAGCTGTAGTCCGCCCAGACCTTCATCATGGCCCGCCGGCGCTCGAGGTCCTCCCGCGTGCGGGGCGTGAGGAACTGCACCCCGACCCGCTCCCCGGTGGTGGGGGAGGGGTAGGTCATGACTTCCCGGAGCTCGGGCTCGTGCTGCAAGTCGTACAGGGCGGCGTAGCTCCGCACCAGGTTGCGAAAGGCGGGATGGTCGGCCACCCTGGCGGTGACCCGCTCGCCGTGGATGAGCACGTCCCGCCGCGAGGCGTTCAAGGCCTCGATGTAGTCCCGACCGGTCCTCGCCGGCATGCTCCCCCTCCTCAGACGGTCCCCCAGCCCTGTAGCGTCCCCCGGTCCTCTGACCGGACGAACCGGCGCCAACCGGCGCCCGTCAACCGGCACCGAACCGCGGGATCGGGTGCTCGCCCAGCGCCACGTGGATGACCTGGCGCTCGCAGTAGAACTCGAAGCTGTAGTCCCCGCCCTCCCGGCCGATGCCGCTGTCCTTCATCCCTCCAAAGGGGGTCCGCAGATCCCGCACGTTCTGGGAGTTCAGCCAGACCATGCCCGCATCGATGGCCTGCCCCACCCGGTGGGCTCGCTGGACGTCCCGGGTCCACACGTAGGCCGCCAGCCCGTACCGCACGTCGTTGGCCAGGCGCACGGCCTCGGCCTCGTCCCGGAAGGGCGTCGCCACCACCACCGGCCCGAAGATCTCCTCCTGAAACACCCGCATGTCCCTGGTCACGTCGGCGAACACCGTGGCTTCCAGGTAGTTCCCCTCTTCCAGGCCCGGCGGCCGGCGCCCGCCCGTCACCAGGCGGGCCCCCTCCTCCCGCCCCGCCCGGACGTAGCCATACACCCGCGCCCAGTGGTCCGGGTGGATGAGCGGCCCCAATTCCGTGGCGGGGTCGAAGGGGTCGCCGACGCGGATGCGGGATGCCCGTTCCGCCACGGCGGCGACGAACCGGTCGTAGATGGATGCCTCCACCAGCAGGCGGGAACCGGCGGTGCACCGCTCGCCATTCAGGGAGAACACCCCGAACACCGCCGCGTCGACGGCCCGGTCGAAGTCGGCGTCGGCGAAGACGACCACCGGCGACTTGCCGCCCAGCTCGAAGGAGTAGCGCTTCAGCGTGGCGGCCCCGTTGGCCATGATCGCCTTGCCGGTACTGGTCTCGCCGGTGAAGGAGATGAGGTTCACAAGGGGGTGGGCCACCAGCGCCGCGCCCGCCGTCTCGCCGAAGCCGTGGACCACGTTGAAGACGCCAGGAGGCAACCCCACCTCGTGGATGATCTCGGCCAGCTTGTACGCCGTCAGCGGCGACCATTCCGCCGGCTTGAGCACGCAGGTGTTGCCGGCGGCCAGGCACGGGGCCACCTTCCACGTCTCCAGCATGAAGGGCGTGTTCCAGGGCGTGATCAGGCCCGCCACGCCCACCGGCTTGTGGATGGTGTAGTTGAGGAACCGGTCGCCGACCTGGAAAGCCTGGCCCTCCAGGTCCTGGATGCGCCGGGCGAAGAAGCGGAAGTTCTCCGCCGCCCGGGCCGCCTGGCCCCGGGCCTGGGTGATGGGCAGGCCCGTGTCCAGGACCTCCAGGTGGGCGATCTCCTCGGCGCGGTCCTCGATGGCGTCGGCGATGCGCAGAAGCATCCGGGCCCGCTCGGCCGGGCTGCTGCGCGGCCAGGGCCCCTCGTCGAAGGCCCGGCGGGCGGCCCGCACGGCGGCGTCGACGTCCTCGGCCAGCCCCTCGGCGACGGTGGTGATGGGGCGGTTGGTGGACGGGTTCAGGGTCTCGAACACCCGGCCCGCCCGACCCGGCACGAACCGGCCATCGATGTAGTGGGAAACCGGCCGGGGCACCGCGACCGTCGCCGCTTGGGTCGCGGCCGCTCCCACGGTCTGCCCGGCGCCTTGCCCTGCGGCCGGCTCCATGGCCCGCCCCGCCGCCCCGGCCCCCTCGACCCTGGGTCTCGCGTCGCTCATCCCCTCTGGCCCCCTTCCTCCGCCCGTTCAGCCACCACCGGATTCTCCAGAGCCCCCAGCCCGTCGATCTCCAGGCGCATGACATCCCCCGGCTGCACGTGGGAGATGCCCCGGGGCGTGCCCGTGAGGATGACGTCACCGGGCTCCAGGGTCATGAACTCGCTGATGAACTCGATCAATTCGGGCACCTTGCGCAGCAATTGGGAGGTATGTCCTTGCTGGCGTAACTCCCCGTTGACGTAGGCACGGAGTTCCAGTGAGTGGGGATCGTCGATCTCGTCTTCCACCAGGTAGGGACCCAGCGGGCAGAAGGTGTCCCAGCCCTTGGCCTTGACGGGCGGCCGGTAGAAGTTGGTCACAAAATCCCGAACGGTGATGTCGTTGGCGATGGTGTAGCCGCGGATCACGTCGTAGGCGTCGGCGGCCCGCACCCGGCGGCAGCGGCGGCCGATGACCACCGCCAGCTCGATCTCGTAGTGCAGGTAGCGGGCACCGGCGGGGTAGATCACCGGCGCCCGGTGACCGACCCACGTGTTGGGTGGTTTGAAGAAGAGCGCCGGTTCTTCCGGAACGTCGATGTTCAGCTCCGCGGCGTGGTCGGCGTAGTTCAGGGCCAGGCCGATGACGGTGCGAGGCTGCACCGGGGGGAGAAACACCACGTCCTCCACCTGGTGCCGCCCGCCCCCTTCGTCCAGCAGCACACCCGGCTCCACCAGCACCCCTTCGTGATACCGCCCCTGGGCGAGGAAACGCGCTCGCTTCATACGCCCGCCTCCGTCAGCCTTGCTGGTTCGCCAGGACACGACCGTGGGAGTCGCTCCCGAGAGATGCGGCTCAGCGGCCTAACGGCCTGCCGCCCCCAGCCTCACCGGCCGAAGTGGTTCCTCATTGTCCGGCCGCCGCCGGCCGTAGCAGCCCGTAATCCTGAAGAACCCGGCGGATCCGGGCCTGGTTCTCAGGAGAAGGCTCGCACAGCGGTGGCCGCAAAGTGGGGTTGATCCGGCCCAGCTGCCCCAGCGCCCACTTGAGCGGACCGGGATTGGTCTCCAAGAACAGGGCCTCGTTCATGGGCAGGAGGTAGTAGTGGAGCTCGATGGCTTCCCGCCAGCGCCCGGCCGCCACGTGGTTGTAGAGGTCGGCCACCTCGCGGGGGAAGATGTTGGCGGTCGCGCTGACGTGGCCGGCCCCGCCGATGGCCAGCATGGGGTAACAGAGGAGCTCGATGCCGGAGTACACCAGGAAGTCGCGGCCGCAACGGTGCAGCACCTTGGACACATGCTCGAAGTCCTTGTTGGCCTCTTTGACACCGATGATGTTGGGGCAGTCGCGGCGGAGGCGGGCCATGGTCTCGGGCGCCATGTTGACGGCGGTTCGACCGGGGATGTTGTAGATGATGATCGGCAACTCCACGCTGTCGGCCAGCTGCCGGAAGTAGCGATACAGCCCTTCCTGGGAGGGCCGGTTGTAATAGGGTACGATCACCAGGGCCGCGTCAGCCCCGACCCGCTCCGCGAAACGGGTGAGGCGCAGGGTCTCGTCCAGGTTGTTGGTGCCCGTGCCGGCGATCAGGGGCACCCGCCCGCGGATGGCCCGCGCTGCCGTCTCGATGACGTGCTCCCGTTCCTCCAGCGACAACGAGCTGGGCTCCCCCGTGGTGCCGGTGACCGTGATGCCGTGACTGCCGCTGTCGATCTGCCATTCGATCAGGTCGCAGAAGGTCTTCTCGTCGAAGGAGCCGTCGGGTCGGAACGGCGTGACCAGCGGGACGAGGGAACCTCTGAGTTGGGATACGTCCCTGCGGGGGCTCATCGGTGGACCTCCTTTACGGCAGTGCCCGTGAGCCGCTGGCGAGGGCGGTCCCTGCCAACCGCTAGGGCAGTGCCTTTGAACCGCCCGGCCGGGCCGCACCGGCCGCCAGGCTCTTCCGGTACGCCTCCACGGTGCGCAGCTTGTGCTCCCGGGCAAGCCGCTCGATGGTCTCGGGCGGCTCCCCGTGCTCGTACATCTCGATCAGGCGGGCGTGTTCCCGGATGGATTCCCACCCGCGGTGGGGGATGTAGCGGAAGATGGTGCTGCGGATGCGGTCCAGACGGTCCCACGTCTGCTGCAGGAGCTCCACCAGGTACGCGTTGGGACACCGCTGGTAAATCGTGAAGTGGAACTGCCGGTTCAAGCGGCTGAAGGTCATGACGTCCACGTCCCGGAGGGCCTGCTCCATCCCGGCATTGATCTCCCGCAGCCGGTCCAGGTCGGCTGGCGCCAGATGGCCCGCCGCCTGGGCGGAAGCATATCCCTCCAGCAAGGCCAGGACCGACATGGTCGCCTCCCACTGGCCGGCATCCACCGGAGCGACCTCCGCCCCCGAGTGCGGTCGGTAGACCACCCATCCCTCGGCCTCCAGGCGGCGGATGGCCTCCCGGACCGGGACCGGGCTGACCCCCAGCTCCCGGGCCAGGGCGTCGATCACCAGCCGGTGCCCGGGGCCGTAAGTACCGTCAAGGATCCGCTGCCGGATGACGGTGTAGGCTCGCTCTTGCTTGTTCATCCGCTTCCTCCCGGAGTGCAACCGCGATGTGCAGCGTCGGGCCCCCCGCCTCGGCACCGCCGCCCCCGGCGAGCCGCGGGGTGGCCGGCGGGTGCGCGGGGAGGAATCCGTCTGTGACGTCTTTGTGTTCGTATATGAAACCGTATATGATCTGATGCCAAATGTCAACAGCACTGTATATGGGGACCAGAAAAGGTCGGGGACGGGAATCTTGTCCGACCGACTGGCTGCTTCAGAGTCTCCAGGCCCCCAGCGGGTCCCATGTCAAGGGGCCGAAAACCGCGGAGGCCGCTTTTCGCGCAACGAGGTGAGGCCCTCGGCGGCATCGGGCCCGGTGAAGCCCAGGAACTCCAAGGCCGTGGACGTGTCGAAGATGGGCCCGGCCACCCGCAACCAGTTGTTCAGCGCGTACTTAGTCCAGCGAATCGCCGTGGCGCTCCCCCGGGCGAGGCGCCCGGCCAGCGCCAGGGCGATCTCGTAGGCCCGGCCGTCGTCCACGCAGAGGGAGATCAACCCGATGCGAGCCGCTTCTTCCCCGGTGACGGGCTCGTTGAGAAGGAGGTGATATTTGGCCCTGGCCATCCCCACCAGCAACGGCCAGATGATGGCCGCGTGGTCCCCGGCCGCCACACCCAGCCGGACATGCCCATCCAGGAGGCGGGCACTCCGGCCGGCTACCGAGATGTCGGCCAGAAGAGCCACGGCCAGCCCGGCCCCCACCGCCGGGCCCTCGATGGCCGAGACAACGGGCTTGGAGCAGTTGATCACGTTGTAGACCAGGTCCCGCGCTTCCTTCCAGACCCGCGCACGGGTGTCATGATCCTTCATGATGGCTTCGACGAGGGCGAAGTCTCCACCGGCGGAGAAGGCCCGCCCCGCGCCACGGATCACCACCACGTCCACGGCCGGATCCCGGTCGATGTCCTGCCAGACGTAGGTGAGTTCCGTGTGGGTTGCCCCGTCCACCGAGTTGAGCGTATCGGGATTGTCGAGGACGATGACGAGGATGCCGGGTTCGGGTTGTTCGAATCGGAGTTTGTGGTACCGAGCCTTCCAGTCCATCACTGGTATCCACCCCTTCGCGGCCACCGCATCCGGTCCGGGTTCCGCCATGGCTTGAGCGCCCTGGCATCTTCCCCGGCGCCTTCGCGACGAGCCACCCATGAGTACCCTCGACTGCAGGAGCGGTGACGGCGGCTGCCCACTCGGCCGGGACCGGCCTCACCGAGCTCCTCACTCGCCGGCTTGCTAAAGGCACTGCCGTACCGGAGGTCTTCCTGCGGCCCTGGCGCCCTTTTCCTCGTACGGGACTCCCTACCGACCATCTGTGGCAGGAATTACCTTACCTGGGAAGAAGGTTAATGTACTCTCACGCCATCGTCGAGCCATCGCCGGGTGCACCGTTGGGCATCGTGCATCCGCCCCCGGCCGCGGGGAACAGACAGAGGGGGTTGCCCGATGGTCAAGCTGGTCGCGCTGTACAGGAAGCCCGCGGATCTCGAGGCCTTTGAGCGGCACTACTGGGAGGTCCACCTGCCGCTGGCGCGCAAGATGCCCGGCCTGCGGCGCCTGGAAGTGTCCCGCGTCACCGGGGCCCCGGGTGGCGAGCCCCCCTACCACCTCATGGCGGAGATGTACTTCGACGACCAGACCGCCCTGGACGCCGCCATGAAGTCGCCCGAGGGACGAGCCGCCGGCAAGGACTTGATGGGCTTCGCCGCTGACCTCGTGACCTTGTATACCGCCGAAGTCACCGAGCACTGAGGTTTCCTGCAACGAGCACTGCCGGTTCCACAAACGGCACAGCCGTTTCGGCGCACGGGCACCGAGCTTTCATCACAAACGCGGTACGAACCTCGGGTGCGACAAGCGAGGCGAGGTGCTGGCCGTGAAGCCCGGATTCGTGCCCGGCCTGCGAGCCGAGGTGGAAGTGGTCGTCGACGAATCCATGCAGGCGAGCTTCGCCGGGCGGGTGATCCACCCCCTCTATTCCACGTGGTCGCTGGTGCACCACATCGAGTACGCTGCCCGCCGGGTCCTGGAGCCCTACCTGGAGCCCCACGAGGAAGGCGTCGGCTACGCCGTCGAGGTTCGTCACCTGGCGCCGACCCCCGTCGGTGCCCGCGTGCGGGCCGTGGCCGTGCTGGAAGCGATCGAAGGGAACCGCGTCATCTGCCGGGTCGAGGCCTTCAACGACCGGGAAAAGATCGCCGAAGGGAAGCAGATCCAGGTCATCGTCGAGAAGTCGGCGTTCCGCCGCCGGATCGAGGAGTTGCAGCAACGACTGGCCAGTGCGGCCAGTGGGGAATGAAGGACGGCATCGGCGCGGGCTCGCGGCTCGATCTCCCCTGCTCGGGATGGCGGGTTCGTCCCCCTCCCGAGCCGATGCCCTCTCCCTGACGAGCCATTGCAGGCTCCCCGCACGAGCCACCGCAAGGTCCTACAAGGGCCACCGCGAGCTGCCGAGCCGCGGCGGGTGGACCGATCACCGCGCCTCCCCGGCCCCCGGCGACTCCCCGCTCCTCCGCAGCCCCCCGTTCTCCCGCTCCATGATGTACACCCGCCCCTGCCCCGCCGCGGCCAGCCGCCCCGCCCCCTCCCCCCGCCCGGTCCGGCGGTAGAGGGCGGTCCGGCGACCCCGCCCCTCCTCCACCGCCTCCGCCCCCCGCCCGCAGCCCGCCCCGGCC
>QGUQ01000425.1 GCA_003242195.1 Bacillota bacterium
TTTTGTCGGGTTCGTTGGGTCAGGAGTGTTTATAAAAGGCAGGGGCTGGGCCTTTGCCGGCTTCGACTCCATCATCGTGGCCCGCCCGGGCCGGCCGCTGGCGCAGGCACGGGTGGCCGAGGGCCGGCGGTTGACGGTGCCTGTCGTGGTCCGCGACGTCTTCGGCGTGACCGTGCCCAAGAACGAAGCCCGCGGCGTCACGTGGGCGGTGGAGGTGGCCGATCCCCTGGCGGCTCCGGTGGTCGCCGGACAGCCCGTGGGGCGCCTGGTGGTCAAACGGGGCGACCGGGAGTTGGCCTCGACTCCCGTGGTGGCCGACGCCGCCTCGGCACGGGCGGGCCCGCTCCTGTTGGGCGCCCGTCTCTTCGGGTGGACGTGGCCGATGCGCTGAGCGGGTTGCCGGCGGCGGAAGGGTTGTCCCCCCGCCCGGAGAATTCACACCCCGGGGAAGGGACGGGGAGGGAGGGCGATAGGAGGCGTGACCCTTGCAGGTCGAGCTGCAGTGGGCCGGACGCACCCTCATCGCCCGCCTTTCGGGTGACCTGGACGAGCACGGCGCCGAGGTGTTCCGCGACGCCGTGGAGCGTGCCGTGCGCCGGCGCGCCTACGACCATCTGGTGGTCAACCTGGAGCACGTGTCCTTCATCGACAGCTCCGGCCTGGGTGCGCTGTTGGGCCGGTACCGGCGCGCCCGGGAAGACGGTGCCCGGGTCACCGCGGTGGGCGCCCCTCCCCACGTGAGGGCCGTCCTGCAGATGGCAGGCATCCTCCAGTTCATCCCCCTCCTCGCCGGCGAGGCGGACGCCCTGGCGGCGGGCCAGGAGGTGCGATGACCGTGGCCCCGCGGGATCAAGGACGGCCGGTGCCGCCACCGCACCCGCGCCCCCAGCGACCCCACGAACCCGGCCCCGCCGGCGCGGCGGGTACCCAGCGCTGGATGGAACTCCACCTCCCCAGCCTGCCGGAAAACGTCGGCATCGCCCGGGTGGCGGTGGCCGCCTTCGCCGGCCAGCTCCCCTTCACGTTAAGCGAGATCGAGGAGATCAAGGTCGCCGTCTCCGAGGCCGTGACCAACGCCATTGTCCACGGCTACGGGCACCCCCACGGGATCGTCACCGTGCGGGCCGAGCACAACGGGTCTCGGCTGCTGGTGGTGGTCCGTGACCGCGGCCGCGGCATCGAAGACGTGGAGCAGGCCCGCCAGCCTGCCTTCTCCACGGACCCCGAGCGCATGGGCATGGGGTTCGCCTTCATGGAGGCCTTCATGGACGAGGTCGGGGTCGAATCGGCCGTCGGCGAGGGGACCACCGTTTGCCTCTACAAGCGCCCGCGGCCCCAGGAGGGCACCGGTTCCCCGGAGGAACGGGCGGGGACACCCGCAGGGAGCGAACCCGACCCCGCGCGCCTGGAAGCCGCCGCAGGGCTCGGTGACGGCGCCCGCGAAGCCGGCAGCGGCGGGCGTCACTGACGGGGGCGCCTGCCGTGGAACGCTCCTTATGGGAGCGGGCGCGGCGCGGCGACCGGCAGGCTCGGGAGGAGCTGGTGGCCCGGAACCTGCCTCTGGTCCGCCACGTCGCGCGCCGCTTCACCGGGTTCGGCCACGATCTCGACGACCTCGTCCAGGCCGGCACCGTGGGCCTGCTCCAGGCCATCGACGGCTTCGACCCCGCCCGGGGCTACCAGTTCTCCACCTACGCCGTGCCCGTCATCCTCGGCGAGATCCGCCGGTTCCTCCGCGAGAACGACCCGGTGGGCATGGGCCGGGCGCTGCGGGCGCGCGTCGCCCGGGTCCGGCACGCCGCGGCTTCCCTCGAGCAACGGCTGGGCCGCCGCGCCACGGCGGCCGAGGTGGCCGCGGAACTGGGATGGGACGTGGCCGAGGTCACCTTCGCCCTGGAGAGCGCCCAGGCCCCCCTGTCCCTGGACGAACCGGCGGGAGACGACCCCGATGCCCCTCCGCGCCTGGACCGCGTGGCGGCCGAGACGGGCGTCGACTGGCACGACGTCATCGCCGTCCGCGCCGCGCTCGCCCGGCTGCCCGAACGCCTCCGCGCCATCGTCGCCTTGCGGTTCTTCCAGGACCGGACCCAGGCGGAAGTGGCAGCGGCCGTCGGCCTCTCGCAGCCGCAGGTGTCCCGGCTGGAGCGGGCGGCGCTGGAGGAGCTGCGGCGGGTTCTAAGCGGAGGGGAAGGCGTCGCCGCGGGCGAGGAACCCGCCCGCCCCTCCGCGCCGTGAAACGCCCGCGCCGGCCCGGCATAGGGG
>QGUQ01000426.1 GCA_003242195.1 Bacillota bacterium
TGACAAGTTGCTGTACCGGTGTGTATGGTGTTTTTTGTTTTTTGAGGTATCGTGGACCCCCGAGAGCTCCACAGGGTGTATCGTCTGCAGGGTCAGGTGTGTAAAAGAGACAGGGGTTGCTCGGCCGTGGTGGCGCCGGGCCTGCCCCACGAGGAGGCGGCCCGCGCGGCCGCCCGCGCCCAGGGCTGCCGGCGGGTCCTGTGGCTCGACGGCGAGCACCGCTCCCTGCGCATGGCGGGCGATGCCGTGGCGGAGCCGGCCGGCGACGGCGCCGTCCAGGCGATCCACTGAGGGAATCTTCCCACGCCGCCGGCCACCCGGAGCTTCGGCGCGATCCCTCGGAAAGGACCGGCGAGCGAGGACGGCAGCGAGAACGGCAGCCAGAACGGAAGCGAGAACGGAGAGGAAGAAGCGAGATCGGAGAGGAAGAAACGGGAGGTTTGGCCCTTGCCGACCCGACCCTTGACGCTGGCCCTGCCCAAGGGCCGCCTGCTGGCCGAGATCGTTCCCCTCTGCGCCGCCGCCGGCCTGGCGGCCGCCGGCCGGCTGGGCGACGATCGCCAGCTGCTGCTGGATGACCCGGAGTCGGGCGTGCGCCTGCTGCTGGCCCGGCCCGCGGACGTGTGGACCTACGTGGCCTACGGCGGGGCCGACCTGGGCATCACGGGCAAGGACGTCCTGGTGGAGGCGGCGGAGGCCGCCGGCGGCACCGGTGTCCCCGGCGCCGGCATCGCCGCGCCGCCCCCGCCGGTGGTGGAGATGGTGGACCTGGGCGTGGGCGCCTGCCGCATGTCCGTGGCGGGCCCCGCGGCGGGGGCCGCCGCCTGGCCCGAGCGGCGCCGCCGCGCCGGCCGCATCCGCGTCGGCACCAAGTATCCCTTCAGCGCACGCCGCTACCTGGCCGGCGGTCCCGCGGAGATCGAGCTGATCCCCCTGGCCGGCACGGTGGAGCTGGCCCCCCTGACGGGCCTGGCCGACGTCATCGTCGACCTGGTGGCCACCGGCCGCACGCTGGCGGCCAACGGCCTTGTGGAGTACGAGCGCCTCTTCGACAGCACGGCCCGGCTCATCGCCAACGAGGCCAGCCTGCGCCTGCGGGACCGGGAGCTGGCGGGCCTGGTGGCCGCCCTGGAGCGGGCGGCCCGGGAGCACCGGGCCGGGTACGGGCAGGCCGGCGGTTCCGCCGGATGGCCACCCGCGGCCGGGACGGCGGCGCCGGCGGTACCGGGCGGCGCCTCCGGGGGTGAGGGCCGGTGAGGCGCCTGCGTCCGGAGCAGCTCCTGGCGGAACTGGACCGCCGCCACCCCTTCGACGAGGAGACCCTGGCGGCGGCCCGGGCCATCGTCGAGGACGTCCGGCGGCGTGGCGACGAGGCCCTGCTGGAGTACACGCGCCGGTGGGACGCGCCGGAGCTAGCCGCCGCGGAAGGGCTGGAGATCCCTGCGGGCCCAATGCGCCGGGCCCTCGAGGCGCTTCCGGCCGGCCAGCGCCGGGCCCTGGAGACGGCGGCCCGCCGCATCGCCGCCTATCACGCCCACCTCCTACCCCGGGACGTGCAGTGGACGGACGAGGCGGGCAACCGGCTGGGCCAGCTGGTCCGCCCCCTGGACCGCGTGGGCATCTACGTGCCGGGCGGCCGCGCCGCCTATCCCTCCACGGTGCTGATGGCGGCCATCCCCGCCCGCCTGGCGGGCGTGCGGGAGGTCGTGCTGGTCACGCCGCCCCGGCGGGACGGCTCCGTGCCGGAGATCGTCCTGGCCGCCGCGGCCCTGGCCGGGGTGGACCGCGTCTTCCGGATCGGCGGTGCCCAGGCCATCGCGGCCCTGGCCTACGGGACCGAATCCGTGCCGCCCGTGGACAAGATCGTCGGCCCGGGCAACGCCTTCGTCACCGCCGCCAAGGCCCTGGTGGCCGCCCGCGTGGGCATCGACGCCCTGGCCGGGCCCAGCGAGATCGTCGTCGTCGCCGACGACAGCGCCGACCCGGCCTGGGTGGCCGCCGACCTGCTGGCCCAGGCGGAGCACGATCCCCTGGCCGTGGCGGGTTGCCTGAGCGACTCCCCCGCCCTGCTGGACGCGGTCGCGGCAGAGTTGGACCGCCAGCTGGCGGCCGCACCCCGGGCGGCCATCGCGGCCGCCGCCCTGGAACGGGGCTTCCTGGTGACGACCCGGGACGTGGCCGAGGCGGTGGAGCTGGCCAACCGCATCGCCCCCGAGCACCTCAGCCTGCACCTGCGGGACGCGGAGTCCTGGCTTGCCCGGA
>QGUQ01000427.1 GCA_003242195.1 Bacillota bacterium
CCCCCAGCACCCCCCAGTCCCGGCCGGCACGGGCCGGTGTATACCGTGCGCGGGTACGGGCGCCCCGGCCGGGACTGGGGGGTGCTGGGGGAGCTTCTGGCCGGCGGAGCCCACCTGCGCTGGCTGTACGGCACGAGGTCGGATGGGCTCGTCCCCGAGGCGTCGGCCGTCATCGAGGGGGCCGTCCACATCGCCGATCTGACCGGCTATCATCACCTCGACCTCGTGCGGCGGGCGGAAGTAGTCGATCTCTGTGCCCGCTACCTGCCGTAACGGGCTGGCAGCTTCAACGCCCCCCGTGCGTTCGCCAGGGTGTCGAAACAGTCGAAATATGTGTTTTTCCGTCGACGGAAGTTTTTTGTGCCATTGGCAGGAACAGGCTGCCGAGCCTCGAACCCTCCATACTAAACGTTTAGTAAGTAAGTGTCTGCCATGGGTGGGCGATGGAGACAGGCTCGCGGCGGTGGGGGACGTCATGACAGGGAGGGATACCGATGGGGAGCCCTCGGACCAGCGGCAGCCCGGAAGCGAGCCGGTTTCGCCGGGTACCGTGGTGGATCCTGGTGAGAAGCGTAGCGATCCTGGCAGCACTCGCGTGGGGCCTGGTGGCCACTGGCGCCGGGATCCGGGTGGTGCCGGCCTCCGCCAGTAGCGTTACAAGGGTGGCACCCCTCGGTGTGGAGGTCGGCGCTGCGGGGGTGCCGGGAGCGGAGCAGGGAGCACCGCCGTCGGGCGAGGCCCCGGAGCCGGGGGACCCGCAGGAAGACCCCCCGCAAGACCCCCCGGGAGATGTACCTCAGGATCCTCCGGAAGCCACGCCCCCGGAGGGTACGCCACCGGACACCCCGGGTGACGGCCCCCAACCGGGTCCGGGCGACGATCAAGCCCCGCCGCCGGCCGAAGAGGAGCCCGGCGAGCAGCCGCCTTCCGACCCCGGTGAAGAAGCTCCTCCGGAGGAAGGGGAACCGGAGGAAGCAAACGAGATCCAGACGCCCTTCACGCCGGGCCCCTTCCCCAGGGAGCCCGAAGTGGGCGGCTTCGTCATCGAGGTGAGCGAGCTATCGGGGAAGCGGTTGTCGGTCAGGCGCCTTCGGGCCGACACATCCGAGCGGAGGAGCGAGCCCCAAGCCCGGCTGGAGCTGCGGAATGTATCCCTCCAAGGTTTGAACATATACAAGAACCTGATGTCCCCGTCCGGGGAGCCCTTTCACCTGCGCATCACAACCAGAGGCCCGGCTGACCGGGTCCGCATCACGGGCGAGATGCGGGTCGACGTCTCGGAACTGTACGCAGGGAGGATGGTCGGCAAGCTGGTCGGCGTCGTGCCCATCACCGTGAAGAACTACTGGACCACGGAACCGGAAACCGACCTCTTGACCCGCCTCGCAGGCCTGCTCGGTCTGGACATCGAGGCAGGGCCAATGAAGCTGAACGCCCACCGGCTGGAGGTGGAGCACATCGTCATCCCCAACCTGGTGTTGAGCATCGACCAGGGGCACGCATCCTCGGAGGTGTCGTCGCGGGTGAAGTGAGGATCAGGACGAGCCGCGGTTCCGCCGGCGGCGGCGAACCTCCCGCACGACCCATCTGGGGCCCTCCACGGGGATTCCCAGGCCATCAAAGGCGGCCAGGGCGTCGAGAGGGTCCCGGGGAGTGATGATGAACGAGCTGCCGGTCACCAAGTGCACCCGGATCGCCTCGCCCCGGTCGGTGGAAGCGATGAGGCGCTGGCGGCCCAGGCCGCTGAGGTAGAACAAGCCGACGGCATAGCCGGGAAAATAGGTGGCAAGTAGGCGAAGCCCGCCCCCCAGTTCCACGTACTCCACGCGGTGAAGCCGTTCGCGCGGAATCACGCGGCTGCCGGCCAGCGTCCGGACCACCAAGCCGGAGGGGCTCAGACCATAGCCCAACCGGGTACGGGCCAGCGTGCCGATGAAGATCAGGAGGGGGCCGCCGGCAAACACCCACGGCAGGCGGCTCACCCAGGCCAGCAGGCCGAAGACGACCAGCACCAGGGCGCTCCACAAGGTTTCGTCCCGGGCCGGAGCCGGCTCGAGGGCGACGACGGGCGGTTGATCCAAGGTGTCCTCCTCCTCGGGCAGGTGTTGACACTCTTAAAAGTACCGCATTCCCGTCCCGGAACCGCCGCTCCCCGGTTCAGCCTGGCGCCTGCGGCGCCCAGGGGCCCGCGGCGGGCTGGACCCCGGCCTGCCGGCAAAGGGTGTTCCTCAACACATCTGACGCTCCCGACGAACTTC
>QGUQ01000428.1 GCA_003242195.1 Bacillota bacterium
CTCTGGAAGGGCGGAACTTGTTGGGCCCGCCCCGGGGTCGACCGGGACGCCGTGCTGGCCGTGATGTGCTCGAACCCGTGGGGCAACACCGATCAGCAATCCCCCCTGGCCATCCTGCGGCCCCGTTCCGGCCGCAGCGCTTCCCCGTGACCGCCCGCCGCCGGCCCGGCCCGCTGGGTCCGGTTCTTCCTCTTTGGGCACGGTGGTTGGCGACGCCCTGGATGAAATCGGAAGGAGCGCCCGGATAGAAGAACGAAAATCCACAACACGTCCCGCTGATTCAAACGGAAATGAGCAATCCGTTCGTGCGGGTCGGCGGGGAGGGGAATGGCCGGTGTCACCGGCCTGGCGTCGGGGGATGCGCCCCGTGGGGAACACGCGGGAGGGGGAGTGTCCGATGGCGGTGGACCGGCCGTGGCTCGCCCATTACCCCGAGAACGTGCCGGCACATTTGGAGTATCCCGAGGTGCCGCTGTACCAGCTGCTGGCAGGTACTGCGGAGCGCTACCCGGATCTGCCGGCGCTCCGGTTCTACATCGTGCGCATGACATATCGGGAGTTGTGGCAGCGCGTGTTGCGCTGTGCAGCGGCCTTCGCGTCACTAGGGGTCAAGAAGGGCGACCGCGTGGCCCTCATGCTGCCCAACTGCCCGCAGTACGTGATCGCCTATTACGGTGCCTTGAAGGCGGGGGCCATCGTCGCCCAGGTCAACCCGCTCTACACGCCCCGGGAGCTGGCCTACCTGCTGGATGATTCCGGTGCCGAAACCCTCGTCGTTGCCGATGCCCTCTACCCGACGGTGCAGGCGGCGTGGCCCGACTTGAAACTGAAGAACCTGCTTGTCGCCAGGTTGCTGGGTAACGTCCAACCCGGCCCCGAGGCCCGTTCCTTCGAGGAGGCCCTGGAAGGGGCTCCGGCTAAGCCGCCGCCGGTGGAGATCGACCCGCGGGAGGACGTGGCCGTCCTGCAGTACACCGGCGGCACCACCGGCCGGGCCAAGGGGGCGATGCTCACCCACTTCAACCTGGTGGCCAACGTGATCCAGGTGCAGCACTGGTTTCCGGAAGAGGAGCGCATGCCGCCGGGGGAGGGCCGGATCCTTACGGTCCTGCCCATCTTCCACTCCTACGGGATGACCGCCTGCATGAACTACGGTTTGGCCTCGGGCTATGAGCTGATCCTGGTGCCGCGTTTCGAACCGGCCGAGGTCATGGACATCATCCGGGCCACGCGACCCACCGTCTTCCCCGGCGTCCCGACCATGTACGTGGCCGTCACCAACTTTCCCAACGCGGAGGAATTCGGCGTCGGGTCGATCCAGTTCTGCAACTCGGGCGGCGCCGCCATGCCCGTGGAGGTGATGCAGGCCTTCGAGCGCCGCTTCGGGGCCACGGTGCTGGAGGGCTACGGCCTGTCGGAGGCCTCGCCGGTGACCCACTGCAACCCGGTGCGGGGCCTGCGCAAGCCAGGGAGCATCGGCATCCCCTATCCCGATACCGACTGCCAGATCGTCGACGTGGAGACGGGTACGCGGGTGCTGCCGCCCGGGGAGGTGGGCGAGCTGCGCATCCGCGGGCCCCAGGTGATGAAGGGATACTGGAACCGCCCGGAAGAGACCGCCCAGGCGCTGCGGGACGGATGGCTCTACACCGGCGACCTCGCCCGCATGGACGAGGACGGGTACTTCTACATCGTCGACCGCAAGAAGGACATGATCATCACCTCCGGTTACAACGTGTACCCGCGGGAGGTCGAGGAGGTGCTGTACGAGCACCCGGCCGTGGCCGAGTGCTGCGTGGCGGGGGTGCCCGACCCTTACCGGGGCGAGGCCGTCAAGGCCTACGTGGTGCTCAAACCCGGCACCAGCGTGACGGCCGAGGAGCTGGTGGGCTTCTGCCGCCAGCGCCTGGCGGCTTACAAAGCGCCCCGGCTGGTGGAGTTCCGCGACAGCCTCCCGAAGACGGCCGTGGGGAAGGTCCTGCGCCGCGTGCTGGTGGAGGAGGAGCGGGCGAAACGGGAAGCGGCCTCCGGGGTGTCGCCGGCGACGTCCGGATCTCCCGATACGGCCGGGTCCCCGGCTGCGACGGGGGAGGGCGGGGGCGAGCAACCCGTTGAGTCCGGGACCGCTTGAAGGTGGAGGGATCCGAGGATGGCCCACGTCCACGCCGGCCGCATCGTCGCCCGCACCCTGGCCAGGGAGGGGGTGAAGGCCCTCTTCACCCTCTGCGGGGGGCACATCATGCCCATCTATGATG
>QGUQ01000429.1 GCA_003242195.1 Bacillota bacterium
ACCGTGTTCCTGCACCAGCTCCTCAAGGAGGGGCGGTTGAAGTTCGAGCGGGAGCTGCCGGTCAAGGTGACCTACCATGACTCCTGCCACGTGGGGCGCTGGTTCAACATCTATGACGAGCCGCGGGAGATCCTGCGGGCGATTCCCGGCCTCCAGCTGGTGGAGATGGAGCACAACCGGGAGTACGGGCTGTGCTGCGGTCTCGTGGCGGCCTTCAACTCCATGGAAACCGTGGCCCATTGCGGTCAGCAACGGATCGGCGAGGCCGTGGCCACCGGCGCCGACTGGATCGTGACCAACTGCGCCGGTTGCGGGTCGCAGATGAACTTCACGGCCCGTACCATGGGGGCGCCGGTCCAGCAGAAGGACCTCACCGACGTGGTGGCGATGGCCATGGGCATCGACGATGTCCTCGATCCCGGCGACTCCGTCGCCGCCTACATGGAGGCGGCCGGGAAGCTGCTGGCGGCGAGCTGCGTGCGGCGCATGCCATCGGCATAGGTTGATGCCCTCCGCCCAGGTCGGGCGGCTGGGCGGAACAGGTGGTGGCGCTCGAGACGGCGGCGGAGCGGATGGCCCGTTCCGCGGTATGCAGCATGAAACAACCCCCACCCGGTCGGGTGGGGGTTCCTGTGTTGTCGCCCTCCGTGGGCCGCTTGGGGCGCGTGACCGCACGTTACCTCTTGCTGGTGTATTCATCGAGCCGCCGCAGGAATTCGCGCATGAAGCCGGGCAGATCCGGCCACGCGTGGGCCGACACCAGGTTGCCATCCACGTGCAGCGGCTCGGTGACGTAGGACGCGCCGAGCGACTCCACGTCCGGCCGGCAGGCGGTATACGCCGTCAGCTTTCGCCCTTTCAGGTGCTCCTTCAGGCGAGCGAACACCAGGGCGGCATGGCAGATGGCACCGATGGGCTTGTTGGCCTCGAAGAAATGGCCCACGATGCGCGGCACGTGCTCGTTCAGCCGGATGTATTCCGGCGCCCGGCCGCCGGGCAGGATCAGCCCGTCATACTCCTCGGGCTTCACGTCGGCAAAGGCCAGGTCCGCCTGCAGCTGGTAGGCCGGCTTCTCCGTGAACGTCTCCCAGCCCGGCTCGAAGTCGTGGACGACGGTCCGCAGCGTCTTCTTCGTCGGTGCCGCCACATGGGCCTCGTGCCCTGCTTCCTTCAGCCGGTACAGGGGGTAGTAGACTTCCAGTGCCTCCACGGCGTCTCCCGTGAGGATGAGCACCTTGGCCATGCCGGATCCCCCTCTTTCGATGTGCGGCGCGAGATGGGGCGGGGAGCGAGCCCCCGCCCAATCTGATCATAGCACCCTGCTTCGTGGGGCCAACAAGAACCGGGGGCAGCCCTTTGGCGGCTTCTCAGTCGGCTGACCTCGCCCGGAACTCTGTTTCCACGTCGATCAGGTCCAACTCGCGGCCAAGGCCGGACACGACGAGAAGGATCTGGCCGGACTCGTGCGTATTCCGTTAGTTAGTAATCACTCACTTTTCGCTCCAGGGAACCCGGATGCAGCAAAGCCCCGCGTTCCGCTGCGGGGAGCCGCGAGAGGAGGTGAGCTCCCGATCCGCCAGCGGAGAGGCAGGACGAAACGGCCTGAGCAGATCCTCCTCACGGCCAAGTCGGTCTTCGCCCGGTCCAATTACCGGTCCAGCACCACGGCGGAGATCGCCGCCGAGGCGGGCGTCTCGGAGCCGCTCATCTACCGCTACTACCCGTCCAAGAAACACCTCTTCCTGGCGGTGCTGGAGGACGTGAACCGGCGGATTCTGGGACGTTGGGACGCCATCCGCCGGTCCGAGACGTCGAGCCTGGCCTGCCTGCGGCGCATCGGCCAGGACTACCTGGATCTCGTGGACCGGAACAGCGAGGACCTGAAGGTCTTCTTCAAGGCCGTCTCCGAGGACAGCGACCCGGAGATCCGCCAGTTCCTGGCCGAGAGTTACCGCCAGTACGCCCGGTACCTGGAGGAGGTCGCCCGGCAGGGGCAGGAGCGGGGGGAGATCCGTCGTGACGTCCCGGCCCGCGCCATCGCCTGGCAGATGATGAGTCTGGGCGCCGCCTTCAACCTGTTCGCCGTGCTGGAGCTGACGGAATGGACGAGGGCGGACCGCGAGGCCCAGTTGCTGGCCTTCATCGAGCGCATCAGGGCAGCCGGCGCGCCCGCCGGTTCATCGGCCCGTTCGACGGGCGAACGGGCGACGGGCTCGGTCGCCAGCCCGGATGGCGGCGGCGAGGGGCAGCCGGCC
>QGUQ01000430.1 GCA_003242195.1 Bacillota bacterium
GCCTGCCGGGCCTTGTCCTCGGGCGGGTTCTCCTGTGCCTTGGCCTCGGCTTCGCCTTCTCCGTCGCCCTCCGTCGGTTCCTCGGCCTGCTGCTGGCGCTCCAGCAGCTCGTGCAGCTCCCCGGGGTCCTCGGGCTCGGCGACGCCCTCCTGACACCAGCGCAGGGCCAGCTCGTCGGGCACGTTCACGGCATCGCCTGCGGAATACACCCTCGTGGCCGTGGCAAGGCTACGCAGCAATCGGACTCGCACCGATACATCCCTCCCAGCCCGCCAAAAGGCGGGCGGCCCGGGCCTCACAGGACCCGGGCCGCCTCAGCCTCAGGCGGTCACTCGCAGGATGGCGAAGGCCTCCGGCCGGACCACGCCGCCGCCAACGCGGTAGCGGACCCGGTAGCCGATCATGCCCTGCTCGGCGTACTTCTCCTGGAGCACCTTCACGGTCATACCCTGCCGGTCCAGGATGCGGTAGCCGTTGCGGACGTCTCCGAAGATCATCACGTCCGCGCTCTGGCCGGCCTGCCCGGGGATCACCGGGACGTCGCCCTGATCGTAAATCGGGTAGCCCGCGAAGGTATCCGGCTGGGCCGCCTGCAGGCTCGGCTGCCACAGGTACTGGCCGCTGCTGTCCTTAAGCAACCGCAGCTTCAGCGTGGTTTCGCTGTTGCAGATGAGCACGCCGTTACGGCGGTACTGGGCCGGCACCTTGTAGATCAGGGTCAACACGTCGTCGGTCGTAATGGCGCCGGTCTGACCCGCATCCACCCGCGGGATGTCCGGGTTGTTCAGGATGCCCTCAGGCTCGTCGTAGTCGTGGCCCCGCCCGATGATGAAGGCCGAGTCCTCGGCCTCGGCGATAGCCTGGGCGAAGCTGTCCGCGATGAACGCGGTCAGGTTCACGTCGGTGTCGTCCAGCTCGTCCTCGCCGATCTTGGTCAGGCCGTACAGGTCCTCGACGTACAGCCATTCCTGCCCCGGCTGCGGGCTGGACTCCACCAGCTGACCGCCCGTTTCCAGCTTGCCCCAGCCCACCTGCAGCTCCGTCAGGCTACGGCGCCGGACACGGTTGGAGCGGGTCGGCCGGGCCGTCGCCAGCGGCCGGATCACCGTGATCTTGGGCAGCCGCCGGTAGATCTCCGACTCGACTTCCTCCGACACGAGGATCTCGCCGGCGCCGTCCTCCACCAGCGCCTTGACCTCCAGCCCCTTGCGGGCCGGGTCCAGCAGCGCCCGTTCCTCGCGGGTCAGGACGGCCAGCCCGCCACGCAGGGCCTTGAAGAATGCCCGCGTCTGCTTGCGCTTCTGCTCGGGCGTCAGCTCGTCGCCCTGCGGGTCCTCCGCGCCCTCGGGCGCCCGGGCCTTGCCCTCCGGCTCCGTCATCGGCCGCTTGTACTGCGGCTCGTCCAGCCAGGCCTGCAGCCGGTTCATCTCCACCAGCTGATCGGCCTGCTCCTTGAGGCTCTTGGCCTCGTTCAGCAGACGGCGAACCTCCTGCGCCTTCTCCGCGGGCATCTCCTTGCCCTCGAATTCCTCGTAGATGCGCCGGGCCTCGTCCACCAGCTGCCGCGCCCGGCCCACCAGCTCAGCGACCTGCGGCATCTCACTCCACCTCCATCAAGGCTAGCTCGGCATCCAGCAGCTCCAGCTCGGCCATGAGTGCCGACACATCGGCCGGCGGCTCGGTGGCCGCGCCCTTCTCGCCCCCGTCCGTGGGTGGCGGCTCATCCGCCGGCCCGGCGGCAGGGGCAAGGCCCAGGCGTTCAAGCACCTTCTGGCGCTCGTCGTCGTTGAGCACTTCCCACAGCAGCGCCATCGCGCTGGCGATGCGTTCAAAGTCGGCGGCGCTGTTGCGCCGCCCGGCCTTGATCTCTGCCAGCAGAAGGTCCAGGCTGTCTCGCTCCCAGGGCGGCGTCTCGCCCAGCTTCCGGTAGTACCGGGCCAGGTGGTTGCGGACCCCGGCAAGGTCGCTCTCCGGGATGTCCACCCCGCCTCGGGCGCCCTGGACCGCCGCCGCAGCAGCAAAAATCGCGCGGGGAACCGCGCGCAGCTGGCCGTCGATCACGTCGGCGATGGGCAGTTTGTAGGCGCCGAAATTCTCCGGGTTCGCGCTGTCGTACCAGACGAAGGCCCGCCGGTACCGCGCCCAGTTGATGGTGTCCTTCTCGCCGGACCCGTCGCTGGACGCCCACCGGCGGACCCGCTGGACGGCCGCATCGGCGTCCCAGGCCCTGTCTCGGTCGGCCAGGGGCAGG
>QGUQ01000431.1 GCA_003242195.1 Bacillota bacterium
CAACTCCTGGCCCGCCACCCAATCCACGATTTCGGCCACGGTCTCCGACGGCAGCCCGTACTCAGTGGCGGCCCACGGAGTGAGCAGTGCCAGGGTCAGCCGCGGGTCGATGCGGGGTGCCAGGGCCAGCAACTGGCCCGCCACGGTGGCCACACACGCGCGGCGCCACCGTTCCCGCCATTCGGCCATCACAATCTCCTCGGCTTCTTGGACGGACACACCGCGACGGCGAAGTTCCAGCCACCGATACACGTCCAGTTTGGGCGGCTTACGCGGCGTGACTTTGAAGATGTCCTGTGGTACGATGGGCGCGGACATGGGAGTCTCTACCCTCCTCGCTGTGCCGCCACGGGTCCCGCCGGGCGGCTTTTCATTCTCATGACCCTTCGACAGCTTCTTGTACAAGTCGCTCAATGGCCGCCCGCGGGATCAGCAGGCGCCGCCCCACCCGAATACTTGGAAAATCTCCCCTTCGAAGGGCCTCGTACCCTGTGTTGCGGCCAATCCGCATCAGCTTGAAGAATTCCTCTGCCGTCAAGAACTCCGGCAAGTGGCGCAGCTCCGTCTGCACCTTGTTCAGCCTCCTTTCGCTGAGCTTGTGCCGAGAGGAACCATGTGCTACCATCAGCGTAACGGTCCCGTCACCGCGCATCACCGCGAAGTGGGTGACATTAGTGGCGCATCTCCTGAGGGAACCCGTCCTGAACTCCTACAGCTCGTTCTTGGGTGCGACCTGTAACGTGCGGCTCCTCGAAGTGCGCCCAACTGAAGGACCAACCCGAGTAGAAGGCGAGGTGCTCTTTGCCAGTGTCCGGCCTCCAAGGGGCATCTTTGATGGCCCGGATACTCCCAAGGTTCTCCCGCCGTACGACGATATCGTCCGCTGGGGTGATGACCGACGGGTAATCGCCTATCAGCTCTTAGATGAAGCACGACCCATAAAGACGGAGCGACTTAAGACCATATGGAACGACGTGCGCCAGCGATACTTTGACGCCATAGATGGCCGAACGGGACCGCTACTCGACTTCGTACGAGAATACGGTCCATTTGGATACCATGAGGAGACCGCGCCTCAGTCCCTAGCTTGGCACCCGGATGGATGGTACTGGGAGCCGCTTGGATGGGTCCGCGCGGCCCTAACAGTTCTACAGACCCTTTTCCTACTGGTGCAGGGTATCGAATGGGTACAGGACAAGAACACGAGGGAAAAGGGTATCGACAACCTGCGGGCTTTGTTTGGAGAATACCAGGAATTCGATGTAGCCGAAGTAATACTCGTTGGGTACCGGCTTCCCGACCCCTGGCGTATCACGTGGACCACACTCCCAGGCGAAAGGCCCAACCGGTTCCGCACTCCCAAGGATCGTGAGCTGACCCTTGCTGCCTGGGAAACGGTAGTAGGGTGGTTCCAGGGTTGGTTCACAAACGGTCCTCGCTTAACGGTGCTACCGCCGACGGACGTTCCCCCGCGCAACAGGCGGAGTGTGGAACTTGCGGTGATGGCTTCCACCCTAATGGAGTTTGCCATCGCCCAGTTCTACTTCGACCGCGTGTCGGGGTACACGGGTGTCTGCGATTGCGGCAAGCTGCTGCCTAGGGGCAAAACCGAGTGCGACGCGTGCGCTCACCGCCGCCGTAATCGCCTGCGTCGGGAACGCCGAGGCATGGTATGGAAACTGTTCGAGCGAGCGCAGGGACGACTGTACCGCCGAGTGGAGAACGGACATATCTCACCGGAGCAACGGGAGAAGCTGGAGAACGAACTCAGGACTCTGGCCGATAGTGGCATCACCGCAGACGAGTTCCAAGACCATGTGGAGCGTCTCGTACCTAGCATGCAGGGGCAGCGGAGGCGCGCAAAACCGCACACCTGAAAAAAGCCCGCCTACGGGTTCGGCCCCAAATGCCACACCGTAAAAAGGGCTTGCCCTCGCACCGCGCCCCGCCAATGAAAATCGCCACGCAAAGCAGTTTTGCACGCCCGCATGCGACGAATTCAACACCGAAAACAAAAGGCCGGATAGGTGGCCGGGCACCCTGTGTTGCTAACAGTCTTGCTAACAGATCCGTTAGCAAAACCCGGTTCCGCCCGACACAAGATGGCACAACAAAGCGCGGAAAGCGCTTCTGTAATGGGCTTTCTCGGCACCAGCCGACATAAGGTGGGGCGGCACCGGACAAATCCCACCTTCGGCACCAGCAGAAGCAAGGCCTCCCGGACCAATGGCCGGGAGGCCGCTTTCGTTC
>QGUQ01000432.1 GCA_003242195.1 Bacillota bacterium
GGTCATCTCGCCGCGGGCCAGGGTATAGAGGATCTCCAGGCGTTTCGGGCTGGACAGGACGTGGCAGAGTCGAGCCTGGAGCTCCAGCAGCTCCCTGGACGTATCCGGCCCATCCCCAGTCATGAAGGATCGCTTCCCCGTCGGGGAGGACCGCACCGGCTGCGGTCCCACCTAGCTAAGTAATTTCTTAACTGCTACCGCCAATATGATCGCCGGTGCGCCCCGGTGTCAAGACCCGGCCTTTGCCCGCCGCGCGCCAGGCGGCGCGCGCCCTTCCATAGACGAAATCCTGCTCGAAACGGAATGTAGCTCGATTCTTCAGCTCACGATCAGGTAGCACTCAGCTTGCACTCAGCTTCGCCCCGGACATTGGTAGTGCGGTTCAAGTCCCCGGGACCGGTGGCACACGTCGTCGGTGGCGCGGGACGGCATGATGGCTGGGAGGTGGAGCCGATGGCGACCAGCTTGGGAGCCCAGCGGGAAGAACGGGCGACTGCCCCGGATGTCCACGCCGGCAAGGCGAGCGACATCCAGGCCCCCAAGGGGACGGTCCTCATTACTTTCCTCTTCCTGCTGATGGTCGCTGCCATGTGGGGTTACATGTACCTGACCTTGTTGCGGAGCGCTTGACGGTACGCGGCGGCCGCGCGGGCCGGCTGCCGCCGTTGTCCGGCAGGGGGCGACAGTGGTGCACGTTGACCGGTACGAAAAGACATGGATTACCGTCAGTGCGGCCTTCCTCCTCTTGCTGGTGGCCGTGCTGGCTTACACGACCTTCGGCATGAAAATCTCGCTGCCGGGGCCGCTGTTTGTCTGCGCACCCGCCGAATATTCGGCGCCCGTGACTGCCAATGATCCTCCCTTCACGGCGCCCGGCATGCGTCAAGTGGGGCCGGACCAGTATGAGGTGATCATGACGGCCCAGGTCTTCGGCTACAACCCCAACGAGATCACCGTGCCCCGGGGCGCGACGGTCACCTTCGTGATGACCAGCAAGGACGTGATCCACGGCTTCCGGATCCCGGGTACGACGGTCAACGCCATGATCGTCCCGGGCGAGGTGACGCGGGTCACCTATACCTTCGATGAGCCCGGCGAGTACACGTTCTTCTGTCATGAGTACTGCGGTGCGGGCCACCAAGTCATGTCGGGGCGCATCGTGGTGCAGTGAACCGGGCGTTGACCGAGGGGGCCGCAGGTGATCGAAGCGGGTTGCTGCTAGAAAGGGGGCCATCGCGGTGCACACCGGCACCATGCCCGCGCAGATCCGCGAGGAATACGGGTACGTACGCCGGCACCTCTACACGGCCATTTTCCTCGGCCTCGTCCTGGGCGTCCTGATGGGACCGTTGCAGGCCCTGGACAAGGCCCGGATCAATCTGTATGACTACGTGCCGTTTCTGAAGTCATATTACCAGGGTCTCACATTGCATGGCGTGGCCCTGGTGATGATTTGGACAAGTTTCTTCAACGTCGGGTTCCTGACCTTCACCGCCATGAAGGGCTTCGGGCGGCCGCTGCAGAGCCGCTTCCTGACCCGGGCCACGCTGGCGGTGATGTGGGTCGGGATGGTCCTCGCCTTGTGGGCGATCCTGACCGACCGGGCCACCGTTCTGTTCACCGCGTACGCGCCCCTGCGTGCGCACTGGACGTTCTACCTGGGCGTGGCCCTGTTCGTGGTCATCGGGCCGTGGCTGCTGGCAGCCAACGTCTTCATGACGTACCGGGCCTGGAAGCGGGATCATCCCGGTGAGAAGACGCCGCTGCTGGCTTTCGGCACGCTGGTCACGCTGGCCATGTGGACCCTGGCGACCGTCGGTGTCGCCATTGAATTCGTCGTCTTCCTGATCCCGTGGGCCCTCGGCCTGCGGCAGGGCGTCGACCCGCTGCTGACCCGGAGCCTGTTCTGGTTCACGGGGCACCCCATCGTCTACTGGTGGCTGCTGCCCGTGTACATCTCCTGGTACTTCTTGCTGCCGCGCCAGGTGGGCGGCAAGCTGTTCAGCGAATCCATGGCCCGGCTGGCGTTCCTGCTGTTCATCCCGTTCTCCATCCCGGTGGGCTTCCACCACATGTACGTGGACCCCGGGGTGGCGCAGACCATGAAGGCGATCCATGGCTTCCTGACCTTCGTGGTCTTCGTCCCGAGCTTGATCACCGCCTTCACGGTGGTGGCCTCGCTGGAGATCGGCGGCCGCCAGCGTGGGGGCCGCGGCTGGCTGGGCTGGATCCTCAAGCTGCCCTGG
>QGUQ01000066.1 GCA_003242195.1 Bacillota bacterium
CCACCGGCACCGACCGGCTTTCCCGGGGGCCCGCGCGGGGCGTGCCGGGGGTAGGAGGGGTCCTTCCCCTGTCCCCCGCCCTGGCCCCCGCGGTGCTCTACCACGCCCGCCGGCGCCGGCGGGGCCGGGGGGAGGGTGGCGATGGTCCCGCCGCAGGGTGAGTGTCCGCAGTCGTTGCGCAACGCCGGGGTTCGCCTGGTGCAACTGCTCTACGTGGACATGCTGGGGGTGCAGAAGGGGCTGACCCTACCCGCCCGCCAGGCGGCATGCGCCTGGGGGACGGGGGTGCGGGTGGACGGGGCTTCCCTGGAAGGGTTCATCCGCGTCGAGGAGCGGGAGATGCGGCTGCGGGCCGACCCCCGCCCCTGGTGTCGTGCGCCGGGGGCGGACCCGCGGTTGTCGGGGGGGGGCGCCCCCCCCGGTCTCTACGCGAGGAGGGGGCGCCCCTTCGCCGGCTGTCCCCGCCAGCGGCTGCGGGCCGCCGCCGGCCTGTTGGACGAGCTGAAGTTGCGGGTGGAGTTCTCCTTCGAGGTCGAGTTCTACCTGCTGCACCGGCAGGCCGGCCAGCCGGTGCTGGAGTCGCCCGATCGCGTGGGCTACATGGACCTGTCGGTGCGGGACGCGGGCGAGCCGGTGCGGCGGCGGATCGCCATGGCCCTGGAGGAGATGGGGCTGGCCGTGGAGTCGGCCCATCACGCCGTGGCGCCGGCCCAGCACGAGATCGACCTGGGATGGCAAACGCCCCTGGTCGCCGCCGACCACCTGATGCTTTGCAAGCTGGCCGTCTACGAGTTGGCGGAGCGCGCCGGCTTGCACGCCACCTTCCTGCCCAAGCCGCGGGTCGGGGACCACGGTTCCGGCCTGCACGTGCGCATGCGGTTGACCCCCCTCGAGGGCTGCGCCCTGGACCGGGCCGCGGCCACCCGCCACTGGCTGGCGGGGCTGCTGCACCACGCGCGGCCCCTGTGTGCCCTGACCAATCCCCTGGTCAATTCCTACAAGCGGCTGGTGCCAGGCTTCGAGGCCCCGGTGCACGTGATCTGGGGCCGGAAGGGGCATGCACCGCTGGTGCGTGTCGTCGACGACTGGGACCGTGGCGAGCTGGAGCTGCGGGGCCCCGATCCCTGCTGCCACCCCTACCTGGCGCTGGCCGCCCTGTTACGCGCCGGAGCCGACGGGATCCGGCGCGGCCTGGTGCCCCCGCCGCCTGTGGAGGAGAACGTGCTGGAGATGCCCCCGGGAGAGATCGCCGCCCGCCGCATTGAGGCCCTCCCCGGCAGCCTCGGGGAGGCCCTGGACGACATGCGGGGCAGCGGCCTGCTGCGTGACACCCTGGGGGAGTACCTGTTCAACTGCTACCTGGAAGCGAAGCGCATGGAGTGGGACATCTACCGGGTGCAGGTTCACCAGTGGGAACTGGAGCAGTACCTGCCCGTGTTCTAACGGGCCCGTCTCGGCATGGCCGGGTCCTGCCCGGAAACGTTTGCCCTCAGTCCTGGAGCGCCCTGGCGATGGCCTCTCGGTTGCGACCGAAGCCCCGGAATACCTGGCCGTCGATGACGACGGTGGCGGTGACCCGGCTCTCGTACCGGTTCACCAGGCGGTCGTAGGCTTCGGGGTCCGCCGTCACGTCGTAGGACTCGAAGGGGATCCCCAGCTCCCGGAGGAACTCCTCTGCCTGGCGGCAATCGGCGCAACCGGGCTGCACGTACACCTCCACCTTGTGCGCCACTCCCTCACCCCCTCGCGGCACCCGCACAGGTGGAACCCGCCGCGCCCGCGCGGGTGGACAGGCTTCGTACCCTTATTCTCGCCTTTCCAGATTTCCCGGTTCGAGCGGTTCCCACTCCAGGAGATCGCCCTCGATCGTACCGGTCCGGGCCAGGGTGCCGGCCGCCAGTTCCAGCACGCTGTAGCCGCGGGCCACCGGCGGACCGATCCGGCCCGGCGCCAGCGGGTAGGCGCGGACGATCCGGCCGCGGCGGTCCAGGTGGACCACGTCGATGGGGAAGGCCATGCCGAGGCTGTGAACCCAGCGGCACGGTACCAGGAGCAGTCCCTCGCCGCTCTCCAGCCGGTGCCGCCCCAGCAGCCCCCGGCGTCGTGCCGCCCATGTGTCGGCGATCAGGACCCGCCCGGCCAGCAGGCAGCCGCGCGTACGGTTGTACACCCGTACGTACCGGGTGTGCCGGTCGGTTCCCATGCTGAAACGGTTCGCAAGGGGTTCGTCGAATCCTGTCGATCTCGCCGCCTCGCCGGAGGGCGGCCGGTTCTCGGCGGAGCGGCCGGGGCATAGGGTTGTCCCTGCGGGGAGGCGATCAACGTGGCACGATGCCTCGACCTGTCGGGGACCTGGGAGGTGCGGGTGCCCGGGGCGGCGGAAGCCCCGCGGCCCATCCGCGTGCCGGACGAGCCCCCGGTACCGCTGGGCCGCCAGGTGCCGTCCGCGGTCTACCGGTACCGGTTCGAGCTGGGGAGCGCCGAGGTGGCCCTGCCCGGTGCTCGCCTGGAGCTGGACGGCGTGCTGGGCGGCGTCCGGGTCCGGCTGAACGGGGCGGACGTGGGACATCGCCCCGCGGGGATGGCGCCCCTCGCCCTGCCGGTGGCGGGCTTCCTCCGAGCCGGCAGCAACGATCTGGAGATTGAGGTGCGGGCGCCGGGCCGCGACGGGGCGGAGCGCGCCCTGTGGGGGGCTTACGAGCGGCCGGAGTGCCTGCCCGCGGGAACGTACCCGCCCGGGCTCACGGGTCCCGCACGCCTGGTCCTCTTCGACGGCGTCACCATCACCGGCGTGTACTGGCTGGTTCGTCCGGAAGGACCGCTCGTGCCCGGCGAGCCACCGGCCGTGGTCCACGTACGCTGCCGGGTGGCCTACGTGGCCACCCGCGCCGTCGCCGGTCGCTGCCGGTTGCGGCTGCGGCCGGAGGGGTTCGTGGCGCCGGGGGTGGAGGCCGCCTACGATGTCGAGGCGACCCCGGGGGAGGGGGCCTGGGACCTGTGGTGCTCCCTCCCGTCGCCCCGCCTGTGGACCGTGTGGGAGCGCGGCCGGCCGCACCTCTACCGCCTGGAAGTCCTGTTCGAGGAGGAGGCGGGTGCCGCGGCGCCCAAGGGGGCGCCCGGTAGGGGGACACCACCGGCCGGGGCGAAGGCGCTCGGATCCGGACAACCCGCGCCCGGGGTGGCGTGCTGGACGGGCTACGTGGGCATCCGGACGGTGGAGTTCAAGGACGGCATTTTCCACCTCAATGGCGAACCTCTCTTCTGCCGGGGCGCCTGCCTGTTGCCTCCGCCGCGGTGGCCGGGAGCCACCGGCGGGCGGCAGGCTGCCGCCTTCGTCCGCCGTGCTCGGACCCTGCAGCTGAACGCGCTGCGGGTATACGCCCACCGGGCCCACCCGGCGGTCTACGAGGCGGCTAGCCGCCTGGGGATCGTCCTCTGGCAGGACGTGCCTCTGACGGGGGACCCCCGGCCCGGAGACGCGGAGGCGTTGCGGTGCCAGCTGCCCGGCTGGGTGCAGACGGTGGGAGCCTGGCCCGCCGTCATCGCGTGGTCCGCTTCCCAGGAACCGGCGGCACCTCCCCTCGCCCGGGCGGGAGGACCGGCGGAGGCCGCCGGAGGGAGCCGCCGGTGGGGCCCCGTTCGGTGGCCCGCGCTCCTGCGGCTGCCGGTGACGAGGCGGGCTGTCCGGGCCGTGGCACGGGAGCTGGCGGAGCTGGACCCCGGGCGCCCGGTGATCGAGCGGGCGGGAGCCTTCAATCTCTGGCGGGGTGGGGATGCCCGGCTGTTCCCGGGCAGGTGGACGGTCCGGGCCGGCGATCCCGCCTTCCTGCTGCGGGTGGTCCCTTACGCCGCCACCCTGGTCTCGTCCTTCGGTGTGACGGCCACCGGCCAGGCGGCCTTTGCCCGCGCGGTGATGGAGGCGTTACGCCGGCGCCGGGCCCAGCCCTCCGGGGGCGGGTTCCTCTTCGCCCTGAACGATGCCTGGCCGGGTACCGGATACGGTCTTTACGACGCCGAGGGCAGGCCGCGGCCGGCGGCCCGGGCCTACCGCGAAGCCTGCCTGCCGGCCCGCCTGCTGGCCGAACCCCCGCGACGGCCCCTGCAGCCCGGGGGGCGGCTACGCCTTCCCCTCTGGCTGGTGAACGACACCGCCCGGCGGTTGCATGGCAGCGGTCGATGGGAGGTCCGGGCAGGGGACCGGCTGCTGGCCGCCCAAACCTTCTTATGTGAAGCTGGACCCGGCAGCGTGGTCCCCGCGGGTTGGGCCGAGGTGCGGCTGCCGGCCTCTCCGGACCTGCCGGTGGTGCTGGTCCTGCGCCTGGAGGCGGCGCCCGTGGTCGCCGAGGCGGTCTACCTCCTGCCGCTGGCGGCGGGTGGTGCGACCACCGGCCGGGTGGCGGCGGCCGCCCCGGAAGGGGAGGAGCCCCGGTCCCATGGCCCGGCCGGGAACCCGGCCGGGGGCGCGTTCGTCCTAAGGGGGGGAGGCGGGTCTCCGCAGCATTCCCATTGACGCCCGCCCCGCGGGCGATATCTTCTCTTTCTGGAGGAAGCTGGCCGGCGGTTCCGCAGGCTGGTTGGGAGGGATTTCCGTGACCTATCTCGATCCGGCGGCGACCATGGGCGGGGCGCCGGTCTGGCCGATGTGGATCCTGCGCGGGCTGCAGGCGGTCGTCGTCTTCGTGATCCTTTACAACCTGGTGGTGTACCTGGGCGGCCTCCGCAACCCGCGGCCGGTGCCGCGCCACGCACCGCGGTTCCGCTTCGCGGTGCTGGTTCCGGCCCACAACGAGGCGGCGGTGATCGGGCCGCTGATCGAGAGCCTGCTGCGGCAGGAGTATCCCCGCGAGCTGTATGACGTGTACGTGGTGGCCGACAACTGCACCGATGGGACCGCGGCCGCCGCTCGGGCGGCCGGCGCCATCGTGTGGGAGCGCCACGACACGCGGCGGCGGGGCAAGCAGTACGCGGTCGCCTACGCCCTCGAGCGCATCGCCAGCGTGGGCCGTCGGTACGACGCGGTGGTCATGTTCGACGCGGACAACTTGGTGCCGGCCAACTTCCTTCAGGTGATGAACGACCGCCTGGCGGCGGGTGAGAAGATCATCCAGGCGTACGTGGACGCCAAGAACCCCGACGACAGCTGGGTGTCGGCCGCCTTCGCCATCAGCTTCTGGATGAGCAATCGCTGGCGCCTCCAGGCCCGGCACAACTGGGGCCTCTGTGGCGCCCTGGCGGGTACCGGCATGTGCATCGCCTGGGAGGTGCTGGAACGGGTCGGCTGGGACGTCCACACGCTCACGGAAGACCTGGAGTTCTCCGCCAAGGCGCTGCTGCACGGCTACGTGACCACCTTTGCCCGGGAGACGCGGATCTACGACGAGAAGGTGGTGACCTTCATCGCCTCGTGCCGGCAGCGGTTGCGCTGGGCGCGGGGCAACGTGCAGGTGATGCTGATCCATGCGCCGCGGCTGCTGTGGGCCGGCCTGCGGGAGCTCGATCCCGTCAAGCTGGAGTTCGTGCTCGATCTGACGCGGCCGCTGCACCTGATCCTGACGGCCGCCGCGGCCATGGCCAACCTGCTGTGGGGGCCGGAACTGGCCCGTTGGGGCTGGTTGGAGATGCCGGACCTGCCCCTGCGGCTGACGGCGCTGTTCGCCGTGTTGGGCCCGCTAGCGGTGCTGGTCCTGGACCGGCTGCCGGTGCGGACCTATCGTTTCGCGCCGCTGCTGCCCATCTTCCAGTACTCGTGGATCGTGCTGGTGCTGTGGGCGTTGCTGACGCCGCGAAACCGGGAGTGGGCGCACACCATCCACACCCGGTCCGTGCGGCTGGGGGAGCTGTCCCGCTAGCGGCGGCGTTGCCCAGTCCCCCTCGGCGGTGGGAACCATTGCGGCCCCGGTCAAGGGAGCCGATGACGCGGGCCCATCCCGTGACCACGGACCCGAGGCCCACCCGCGGGGAGTCGTACCGAGGGTGGGCCTTCGCTTGTCTTGCCGCCGGCCGGAGTCCTGCCCGTCCTCCTGCCGGCTTGCGCCGGTGGGCGACCCCTCCAGCCCCACGACAACGAGAACGGGCCCTCCCTCGATGGGTTCCAGGCGCCGGACGGCCGACCCTTGCACGGCGTGGTCGTCGGCGCCCGTCTGGATGAAGCGAAGGGCTCAAACTCATCGGCGACGAACAGCGGTGCGTTACAATACCCACGTCATGACCGCGCACCCCGACCGGCGGACCGGTGGCACGGGCAGCAGCAGGGGAGGTGGCCGGGCGGTCCGGCGAGCGGCCCTGGCCGCCTACGGGGCCCTGCTGCGCCCGTTTCGGGGCCAGGCCCTCCTGGCCGTCTTCCTGCTGCTTGCCCGGTCGGGCCTCGATCTGGGCATCCCCCAAATCTTCCGCTGGCTGCTGGACGTGGCCATCCCCGCCCGGGACCTCCGGCTCTTGGGTGCCGGGGCTGGGGTCGCCCTAGGCCTGGTCGTCACCCGGGCGGCCGTTCACTATGCTGCCGTCTATGTCTCCTTCGACCTGACCCAGCGCGCCGTCCATGACCTGCGCGTCAGGCTTTTCCGGCACATCGAGGCACTGCCCCTGTCGTACTTCCACTCCGAGCGGCAAGGGGCCATCGTCTCGCGCCTGACCACGGACGTGGGCGCCATCGAGCGGTTCATCCAGGCCGTGTTCTCCCGGCTGGCGGGGGAGTTCCTGGGACTGGTGGCCGTCGTGATCACCCTGGTGGGCCTGCAGCCGTGGCTGGGGCTCGGCCTCGTTCTGCTCCTGCCCCTGTTGGCCGCCTGGCTTTACCTGCAGACCGTCAGGATCCGCAGCCTGAGCCGGGAGATCCAGGCCCAAGCCGGCCGCCTCAGCGGGCGTGCCACGGAGGTCATCGGCGCCATCGCCACCGTCAAAGCCTACGGGGGCGAGGACCGGGAGGCCGGCCGCTTTGCCGCCGCCAGCCACCGCTACCGGGAACTGAACATGCACCGGCGCCGGTTCATCGGGCGGATGGAGAGCGGGGCCGACCTGCTGGGCAACCTGGGACTGCTGGCCGTGTTCTTCGTGGGCGGTTACCTGGCGGTCCGGGGCAGCCTGAGCGTCGGCCGGCTGGCGGCGCTGGTGCTGTACCTGCGCATGATGCTCGCCCCCCTGCGCAGCCTGGTCAACTTCCACCTGATCCTGCAGGAAGGGCTGGCGGCCATGGAGCGGGTGCAAGAGATGCTGCAAATGCCGCGGGAGGGCGGTCCGGACCCGGAGCGGGTGGCACCAGGCGGGGCCGAACCACAGCCCGCGGCACGGCCCGAACGGGCGCCGCTAGGGGCGGGAGGAACGGCGGCACGGCCGGCGGCAATTGCCCGTCCGCGACCGGCGGCCGCGGCCTCGCTGGAGTTCAGCGGCGTGTGGTTCCGCTACCGCCCGGAGGCGCCCCCGGTCCTCCGCGGCGTCGACCTGCGGGTCGAGCCGGGCGAGCGGGTGGCCCTGGTGGGCCGGTCCGGGGCGGGCAAGACGACGCTCCTCCACCTGGTGCCGCGCTTCTTCGACCCCGAACGCGGCGCCGTGCGCCTGGATGGCCGGGACGTGCGGGAGTACCCGCTGCCAGAGCTGCGGGGGCAGATCGCCTGGGTCATGCAGGAGCCGGTGCTGTTTGCGGGCACGGTGGCGGAGAACATCGCCTACGGTTGCCCCGGCGCCACGCGGGCCGAGATCGTGCGGGCGGCGGAGCTGGCCAACGCCGCCGGGTTCATCGCGTCCCTGCCACAGGGCTACGACACGCCCGTGGGCGAGCGGGGCGTGCAGCTTTCGGGGGGCCAGCGCCAGCGCATCGCCATCGCCCGCGCCCTGATCCGGCGCCCGCGGCTGCTCCTGCTGGACGAGGCAACCTCCTTCCAGGACGCGGAATCGGAGGAACGCATCCATGAAGCCCTGGACCGGCTCGCCGCCGAGGGATGTACCTGTCTAGTCGTGGCCCACCGGCTGTCCACGGCCTTGCGGGCCGACCGCATCGTCGTGATGGATGGCGGGCGGGTCCTGGAGACCGGCACCCACCAGCAACTCATGGCCCGGGGCGGGCTCTACGCCCGCCTGTACCACACCTTCTTCGACACGGGGCGAAGGGCGCCCCGGGCGGAGGGGGGCCCCGTGGGGGACTAGGAATCCGGGTGATGCCACGAGGGCAGGCAGCCCCGTCCCTTCCGCGGGTCCTTCTCGATGGGGGCATGCAGAAGGATCGTGTGGCGGATTGCGGGAAGTGTGCCTCGCCGGTCTTCCGGCAGGCTTCGCGCCGCTTTCGTGCTTACGCCATGGAACCGCTTGGTTTCATGTCAGGCGGGCCACGGGGCGGTGCCCTGGCCGAAACGGGGGAGAGGGTGGGGAGGTGAGGGGCGTGACGAGCTGTACCCTGCGGCTGCGGGTGCGCTACGGCGAGACCGACCGCATGGGGCGGGCCTACTATGCCAGCTACTTCGACTGGTTCACCGAGGGACGAACCGAGCTGATC
>QGUQ01000433.1 GCA_003242195.1 Bacillota bacterium
AGAAGGAGCTGAGCACGGCTCCCCGCCCCAAGGTGCGGAACTCCGCCCATTCTCGGTCCGCCAGGGGCGTTCCCAGGCCGTTGCTGATGTTCAGACGGGCCAAGGCTCCGACGCGATACATCCCCTCCGGGTAGCCCATGGGCTTGTAGTAGGGGAACTTCAGGTAGGTCCACGGCTCCACCGCTTCGCCAATGTAGTCCTGATACCGGGTCGGGTCCAGTTGGTCGGCAACGATACGACCTTCCGCATCGACGACGCGCACCCTGCCGTCATAGCACTCCCACCGGCCGTCTGCGGCCACCAGGCCGAGGAAGAGGGACGGGAAGTTGGCGAAGGTGCGGATCTCATCGTGGAAGTTCTCCAGTGATGCCTTGAACCATCGGAGAGTGCGCAGGACGATCTCCTTCGCTTCGGGCATCATCGCCAGCATGACGTCGCGCGCTGCGACGGTCAACGGAGTCGTCACCCCGCCGGGCACGACCCAGTTCGGGTGGATGCGCTTGCCCGCCAGCAACTCGATGATCCTTTGACCGATTTGCCGCAGGCGTATCCCGTCCCTGGCCCTTTGCGGGTGGGCTGCCAACAACCCGAACAGGCTGCGCTCTTGCGGATCCGCGTCCATTCCCAGCAACAAGTCTGGACCGGAGAGGTGAAAGAAACTGAGCGCGTGTGATTGAAGGATTTGCGCCAGGTTGAGCAAGCGACGGAGTTTGATGGCGGGCTCGGGGACCTGCACGCCCATGATTTGCTCGCCGGCCTTGGCCGATGCCAGCAAGTGGCTCACCGGGCAAATGCCGCAGATGCGCGCCATGAGCGACGGCATCGTGGTGAAGGGGCGTCCCTCGCAGAGTTTCTCGAATCCCCTCAGTTGCGTGACATGAAGCCGCGCGTCGGCGACGTGGCCGTCGTCATCCAATTGGATGGTGACCTCGGCATGGCCTTCCACTCGTGTCACCGGCTTGATCACGATGCGCTGGCCCATGGTGGCCCCTCCCACGCTAAGGGTCATTCTAGCGATTCATGCGCAGGATCGTCTTGGTGTCAGGAATGCGACCTTCCAGCAACTCCTTCAGGACAAAGTGAATGGCATCGGCGGAGGGTGGACAGCCCGGCACGGAGACATCGACCGGCACGACTTCATGAAGGGGGCGGGCGCGCGGCAGCAACGGCGGAACCCCATCGTCGGGCCACTGCCGGTCGTCACCGGTCGGACGCGGCGGGTAGATGCGTTCCATGAATTCGTTGATCGGGAAGCGATTGCGTATGGACGATATATGGGCCTTCAGGGCGCACTGACCGAGTGCGACGAGGATCCTCGACCGTTGGCGGACTTTCCGCAGCAGTTCCAAGTCCTCCTCGCTGCCGAGGCCTCCTTCCACCAGCGTGATATCGACGTTCTCGGGGAATTCACTGGCATCGGCCAGCGGGCCGTATACATATGCAACCTTTTGGGCCAGTTCGATGAGCCGCTCGTCCAGGTCCAAGAAGGACATATGACATCCCGAACAGCCATCGAGCCAGACCGTGGCCAAGCGCAACTTCCGGCCGCTCATTGACGCCACCTCGTGTTCCTCGCGGAAGAATGGTCCGTCGCCGCTCAAGCCTCGCCGCCATTATCCCTCGACCCGGGGCACGGATTTGTGACGGATTTCACAAAGCTGTCTCTTTTGCGTCCGCCTCAGCCTGGAAGCCGTCCGACGAACAAGGGGGCCCGGCGCTGTCCCAGCGCCGGGCCCCCTTGCTCCCAACCCTCGTGCCTCGTGTGCCGGGGGTGGGCCTCGAACCCACACGGGCTACGCCCAGCGGATTTTAAGTCCGCCTCGTCTGCCAGTTCCGACACCCCGGCCTCGCAATCCCCCGCCGCCTCGCCGGGCCGGCGGACGCCGACCGGACACACGCCCACGGCCGCCGCGGGTGCGGATGCAAACGGGCTCGTCCCACCCGGGCGCGCGCCGCGGCTACCTGTTCTATCATACACGCTCCCGCGGGCCCTTCCCAGGACCCGCCCTTTCTCGGGATCCGGGACCCGCCGCCCGCGGGCTACTTCTGCTCGGGCCACTCGGCCTACTGCTGCTCGCCGGCCTCGCCCGGCTCCACGATCTGGATGACGGTCTCGCCCGGGCGGACCAGTCCCAACCGCTCCCGCGCCGCGGCGTCGATGTACGCGTCGCCCCGCACGAACTGGATGCGCTCGCGCAGCGCGCGGTTTTCCTCGGCCACCCGCTGC
>QGUQ01000434.1 GCA_003242195.1 Bacillota bacterium
GCCTTGCTTTGCAAAAACCAGCGGTGAGCCAGCCTGTAAGCCGGGTTCTGTCGAGGGTGATCATCTATCTAGGGCGCCCGGTTGCCCGGGGCCTCCAGCGGCCAACCCGAGGGCTCGGCGGGCCACCTCATTGCCCTCCTACTTGGCCTTGCTGCCGGTGGGGTTTGCCTAGCCGGCCAGTCGCCTGGCCGCTGGTGCGCTCTTACCGCACCGTTTCACCCTTACCGGCAAGCGCGCGGCGCGAGAGCGCGACACGCACCGCCGGCGGTATGTTTCTGTGGCACTTTCCCGGGGGTCGCCCCCGCTGGGCGTTACCCAGCACCGTGCCCTGTGCAGCCCGGACTTTCCTCGGACGCAGCCTCGCGGCTTTGCGCCCGCGATCACCCGGCTGGCTCGGCCGACAAACTTGCTGGCACAACGTCATTCTACGTGGCCGCGGCGGCGACCTCAAGTCACCGGCAGCCAGCACCGGCACGCGCTCCCGACCGGCGGCCGCCCCGCCCGCCCGGCCCGCCCGTTTACGCGCCCAGGGCCCGGTCGATGCCCTCGTTGGCCAGCTCATCCGCGCGCCGGTTCTGCTCGCGCGGCACGTGGAAGTAGCGCACACGTCGGAACTGGCCGGCCAGTTGCCGCACGCGCTCGTAAAGGGGCTTCAAGCCGGCATTCTTGACCCTGTATTCCCCGTTCAGCTGGCGCACCAGCAGCTCGCTGTCCGAGTACACGTCCAGGTCGAAGACGCCAAACTGCAACGCCCGCTCCAGGCCGGTGATGAGGGCGGTGTACTCGGCGACGTTGTTGGTGGCGTGCCCGATGAACCGCGCCAGCTCGTCGGCCACCTCGCCATCGGGACGAACCAGCACGATGCCGATGCCGGCCGGCCCCGGGTTACCCCGCGCCGCGCCGTCGGTGTGCAGCCGCCAGGTGCCCGCCAGCGACTCCCCCACCGCCGCCCCTCCTTTCCTTCGTCCCCAGGCGCCGTCCCCGCCCCTACGATCGCCCGCCCGCGACGCTCCGGACTTCGCTAGGGGTTTGTCATGGACTGTTCGCCGGGTGGCGGCTCCGGCCCTGGTTCCTCCTGTCCACCCGCCCCCGCCGCCCAGCGCAGGCCGACGTCCCTCAGGAATCCCAACCAGCGCTCCGCCGTCTCCCGCGCCTGGCCCGCACGGGGGGTCGAACCCGTGTTCAAGCGCGCGGCGCGGCGCCAGGGGCGGGCCAGTTCCTCCAGCCATGCGTCCAGAAGCGGGTCCGGGCCCCCGCGCCGGTTTGCCAGCAACACCGGTCCGACGGCATCGCAGGCTGCGTCCGCGGGAAGGTCCCAGGACCGGGCCAGCGCCATCAGCTCGCGCGCCGCTCCCTCGGCGGCGGGGGGTAGGCGGCAGCAGCGGCCTGCCGCCGTCGCCGCCCCTCCGGCCGGCCCGGACGCGCTCCCGGCCTCTCCGGGAGGCATCGCCCTGGGCAACGCGCCGGCTGTCACCGCCACATCCATCAGTACGTAGACATGCCGCCCCTCCCGGGCAAGGCGCTCCGACCGCAGTTCCAGGCCGGTTCGGCCGGCCTCGCCGGTCACCCTCGCGCCGGCGCCCGCCCCACCGGTCGGATCCGTTCCTCCGTCCGCGTCTGCCGCCCATTGGCGCAGAAACCGCCGGAGGACCGCTACCCGCCGCACCGGCATGAGCAACAGGCGCATGCCCGGGCGCAGCACGTCCGGGCGGTCGCGGAGGATCTCGGCGATGGTGTCGCCGTTCAGGCCCGCGATCACCACGACGTCCGCCTCGCCGGGACGGAGGGGCCGCAGACCGTACCCCAGGCGCAAATCGATTCGCCCCTCCAGCCCGGCCCGGACCACGGCGCGCCGAGCCGCGGCCAGCGGTTCGGGCCGCAGGTCCGTGGCCACCGCCGAGGACGCGCGCCCGTCGCGCACCGCCGCGATGGGCAGGAGCGCGTGGTCGGTGCCGATATCGGCCAAGCACGCGACGGTCCCCATCGCCTCCAGGATGGCGCGCAGCCGCGGGCCCAGCGCCATTTCGGTACCCCCCTCATGTGACCCGGGCACGCCGGTGCGGATGCAATCGCCCGCCGCCCCCATCTTACCCCGCCTGCCCCGGCCGCCCCGCCTCCTCCGGCGGCGCCTTCCTTGCCTGGGCCGGTGCGCGCTGTTATCATGGGCACGCGAGGGGGCGATCCCTGTGAAGGTGACCGTTCCGATCCCCGTCAAGAAGGTCT
>QGUQ01000435.1 GCA_003242195.1 Bacillota bacterium
CCTCTTGGCTACAAATGGGGGCGGGCATGGGGGGGAGGGCGTGCTGGACGGAAGTACTCAGGAGGAACTGGCCGCCCGCGGGGTGGACGCGGAAACGCTGGCGTCAGCGGCCCGACTCGGCCGGTGGCTGAGCGTGTTGCCGGAGGCGCGCATCGCGGCCGGCCGTGCCCACGCCATGCACGACGTTACCGAAGGCGGCGTGCTGGGTGCCGTGCACGAGCTCTTGCACGCCAGCTCCGTGGCCTCCGGGCAGGAGCTGGGTTGTGAGCTGGAGGTCGCGGCCATCCCCGTGCGACCCGAGACCGCGGCCATCTGCGCGGCGGTGGAGGCCGATCCCTTGCGCCTCATCGGTTCCGGCGCCTTGCTGATCGCCACGAACCGCGGCGAGGGTCTTGTGGAACAACTGACCGCCGCTGGCATACCGGCCGCCCGCATCGGCCGGGTGACGGCCGCCGGCGGGCGCTGGGTGACCGGCCGCGATGGGCGGCGCCGGCCGCTGGAACCACCGGTCGGAGACGAGCTCTGGCGGGTGAGGGCGCGACTGGCTGCCGGCTAGGAACGCGCCGGGTGCCGCCGCGGGGTGGGGAGCGAGCCCAGGGAGGAGAGAGCGTGCTGGACCTGAAATTCGTCCGCCAGCATCCCGACGTGGTGCGGGAGGCGTTGCGCCGGCGGCGGCTCGACGACGGAGACCTGGATGCCCTGCTGGCTGCCGACCAGGAATGGCGCCGCCACCTGCACCGCCTGGAGGAATTGCGGGCGCGGCGCAACGAGACGTCGGAGGAGATCGGGCGTCGCCGCCGGGCCGGCGAGGACGCCTCGGCGCTGATCGAGGAGATGCGCCGCGTGGGCGAGGAGATCAAGGGATTGGAGGAGAAGGTGCGGCAACTGGAGGCCTCCATCCAGGACCGGCTCCTGCGCCTGCCCATGATTCCGGACCCCGACGTGCCGGACGGGGACGATGATCGGGACAACGTGGAGGTCAGGCGGTGGGGAGAGCCGCGCGCCTTCGACTTCGAACCCCGCGCCCACTGGGACCTGGGGCCGGCCCTGGGCCTCTTCGAATTCGAGCGCGCCGCCAAGATCACCGGCGCGCGCTTCACCGTCTTCCACGATCTCGGCGCCCGGCTGGTGCGCGCGCTGATCACCTTCATGCTCGACCTCCACACGCGCGAGCACGGGTACCGGGAGGTGCTGCCGCCCTTCCTGGTCCACCGCTCCAGCATGGTCGGTACGGGCCAGCTCCCCAAGTTCGAGGAGGACGCCTTCCGCGTGGCGGACAGCGACTTCTTCCTGGTGCCCACGGCCGAGGTGCCCGTGACCAATCTCTACCGGGACGAGATCCTGGATCCCGACGCGCTGCCCATCTACCACGTGGCCTACACGCCCTGCTTCCGCGCCGAGGCCGGCGCGGCCGGGCGCGACACCCGCGGCCTGATCCGCCAGCACCAGTTCGACAAGGTGGAACTGGTCAAGTTCGTGCGCCCCGACCAGTCTGCGGAGGAACACGAGCGCCTCGTGGCCGACGCCGAAGAGGTGCTGCGGCGGCTGGAACTGCCCTACCGGGTGGTCTTGATCTGCACGGGTGACATGGGCTTCGCCCAGGCCAAGCAATATGACATCGAGGTCTGGATGCCCAGCTACGGGCGGTACGTGGAGATCTCGTCCTGCAGCAACTACCGGGACTACCAGGCCCGGCGCGCCAACATCCGCTTCCGCCCCGCGCCGGGTGCCCGCCCCGAGTTCGTCCACACCCTGAACGGCTCCGGCCTGGCGGTGGGCCGCACGGTCGCGGCCCTGCTGGAAAACTTCCAGCGGGCGGACGGGAGCGTGGACGTGCCGGCGGCGCTGCGCCCCTATCTGGGCGGTCTCGAGCGGATCCCGGCCGCCGGTTGACCCGGCCGGGACCCGCTGCCGCGGTCGTGTGATACAATCAATCCCGGAAGGGTGGCGGAGTGGCCGAACGCGGCGGTCTTGAAAACCGCAGTGGGTGCAAGCCCACCGTGGGTTCGAATCCCACCCCTTCCGCAGCCCGGCGGTGTGGCTGGCATGCTTCCGCGTGTCATGCCAGCCGGGTACCGATGAGGATCAGGGCGGCGCCCGCCAGGATGAGGGCCAGCTTGAGCGGCGGGATGCCCCCCGCCCGGCCCCCCCGCCCCCGGGGGGGCCCCCCCCATCATCCCCCGGGGCGCGTGGGTGCCGACCTCGGTTTATATTCACAGTG
>QGUQ01000067.1 GCA_003242195.1 Bacillota bacterium
GGGGCGGGGGCCCGGGGGCCGGGGTGGGCGGGGGCCGGCAAGGGTTTCAGTGGCGACCGGGGTCAGGATGCCCCAACCAACCGCCGCGGGGGGCGGGCCCGCCTCCCCGTGCCCCGTCGCACCCGCCCGCACCGCCGTCATGCCCCGCCGTCCCCTCCTACCGGCCCGCCCTCCCCATCGTCGGGAGCGGGACCGGGCGCCAGCCAGCGCTGGAAGCGGGTCAGGCTCCGGGAGCCGCCCTCGGTGATGAGGATGTCGTCCTCGATGCGAACGCCGCCGATGCCCGGCACGTAGATCCCCGGCTCGATGGTGAACACCATCCCCGGCTCCAGGACCGTGTCGCTGCCGGGCGCGATGTCGGGGGCCTCGTGAACGTCCAGGCCGAGGCCGTGCCCCGTGCGATGGGTGAAGAACTCCCCGTAACCGGCGGCTTCGATCACCCGCCGGGCGGCGGCGTCCACATCCCCCGCCCGCACTCCCGGCCGGGCGGCCTGGCGAGCGGCGGCCTGTGCCCTGTAGCACACGGCGTAGATCTCCCGCCGGGTGGCGTACTCCTCCGTCTCCCGCCCCTCGGGGGGCAGCAGGAAGGTGCGGGTGATGTCCGAGGCGTAGCCGTCCACGCTGGCGCCTACGTCGATCCAAACCAGATCACCCGGTTCCAGCACCCGGTCCGCCGTCTCGGCGTGGGGCACGGCAGACCGGGGCCCCGAAGCCACGTGGACGCCGAAGGGGCTGTGGGTGCCCAGCTGGCGCAGCGCCTTCTCCACCTCGGTGGCGATCTGGTCCTCGCGCCATCCCGGGCTCACGCAGCGGGAGGCGTGGGCCAGGGCCGTTTCCACCAGGTCGACCGCCTTTCGCATGGCGGCGATTTCGGCCGCATCCTTGCGGGCCCGCAGCTTGGCCAGCAGGGGATCGGCGGCCCGCCACTCCGCCGCCGGCAGGGCGGAGGCGACCGCCCGCCATTCGAACAGCCGGGCCACCCGTTCCTCCATGGCGGCCACCCGCGGGGTCCCGCCCAGGGACGCCGCGACGCTTTCCAGGGCCGCTGCCACCGCGCCGGCCGGATCTTCCCCGTCCGCGTAGGCGAAGACGGGTGGGGAACCGGCACCCCCTTCGGCCACCCGCGACGCTTCCAGCCTGGGCACCACCCAGGCCGGCTGGCCGCGGCGCGGCACCAGGAACAGGGTGAGCCGGCTGCCCAACAACCAGACCCCCGTCAGGTAGAAGCAGGTCGTACCGGGGGTGATCGCCAGCACGTCGATGCCCGCCTCTTCCAGCAGTGCCTGTAGCGAGGACAGGCGGTCGGTTCCGCCCTTTCCCGTCGCCATCCCCATCTCACCCTCCTTGCCCCGTCCCTGGCGCGTCCCCGCCGGCCCGGCCGGGACGCACCGGGGTCCGCCGGAAAAGGGACTAAGCGGGCGGCGGGACGCGCGTCAGCCCCGGCGCGTGACGGCGAACCGCTCCTCCGCCAGCGGAGCCAGCTCCTGGGCCCTCCGTAGCAAGATCTCCCGCTGGTTGCGGGCGGGGTCATCCAGCACTTCCTCCAGCAGCTGCTGCAAGAGCCAGCCGATGGCCGGGCCGGGCCCGAAACCGGTGGCCTCCATCACGTCGTGGCCGTCGATGGCCAGGTCGTGCAGGCTGAAGGCCGCATCCTCGGCCAGGACCTTCTCCATGCGGGTGAGCAGCCGGTAGGCGCCGCGGGAGATGGGGGCCTGCTTGGTGCCCGAGGCGGCGCGATCCGCCACCCGCAGGATGATCAAATCCTCCAGGTACTCCGGGCCGATGCGCCGGATGAGCCGGCGGATGGCCGCGTCTGTCATGCCCGGGTAGTGGTGCAGGGCCAGGTGGTGGCGGACCAGGTGGGTGACCCGCTCGACGGTGTCGTTGTCGTACCGCAGCCGCCGCAGCATCTCCCGCGCCATCTCCGCCCCCACCACCTCGTGGTGGTAGAAGTGGCGCTCCCCGGAGTCATCCTCGGAGACCGTGCGGGGCTTGCCCACGTCATGGAGCAGGCCGGCCAGTCGCAGACGGAGCACGGGCGGCGTGTACTCGCAGGCCAGCAGGTTGTGCTCCCATACGGTGTAGGCATGGTGCACGTTCTGGGCCACGCCCACGCCCTCCAGCAGCTCGGGCCAGATGTGGTCCAGCAGGCCCGACAGCCGCAGGACGTTGAGCGCCCACGCGGGCCGCGCGGTGAGCAGCGTGGCCGACATCTCCTCGCGGATCCGTTCCCAGGAGATGTGGCGGATCAGCCCCGCGCAGCGGGCCAGGGCCGCCTCCGTTCGGGGCTCGATGGTGTAGCCGAAGCGGGCCGCGAAGCGCACCACCCGCAGCAGGCGCAGGGCGTCCTCGTTGAACCGTTCCTCCGGATCGCCCACGGCCCGCACGATCCCCCGCACCAGATCCTCCAGGCCACCAAGGGGATCGTGCAACTGTCCCCGGTGGTCGAGGGCGAGGGCGTTGATGGTCAAGTCCCGCCGTTCCAGGTCTTCCCGTAAGTCCTGGGTGAACTCCACCTCGTCGGGGTGGCGGTGGTCGCTGTAACGTCCTTCGCGCCGGAAGGTGGTGACCTCCACCCCGAGGCCGCCCGTCCGTACGGTGACGGTTCCGTGCTCGATGCCCGTGGGGATGGTGCGACGGAAGATGCGGCGCACCTCCTCGGGTCGGGCGCTGGTGGCCACGTCCCAATCCTTGGGTGCCCGGGCCAGGAGCAGGTCCCGCACGCATCCGCCCACCAGGAAGGCCGCGTACCCGTGTTCCGCAAGGCCGTCCAGGACCCGGCGCACGGGTTCCGGCACCAGCCGGTCGAACCGCCGGGCGATCTCCCGCGGGCGCTCGGCCAGGGGCGTCGCCGCCAAGGCGCGGTAGTCCGGGCCGGGAGGTTCCTGCTCCCGGGCGCCCCAAAGCTCGACCAGGGCGGCCGCGAATTCCTTCCCGGTCCGGCAGCGGCGGGTCACCGTCAACAGCCGCCGGATCGTCTCGCGGGTCGCCTCCCAGCGGGCGCGCTCCCGCTGGCGGTGCTCGAGCTTGCGCTGACGATCGGACACGGCCTCCACCTCCGCCGGCAGGGGCGCCCGGCCACCCCGCCGGTGAAAATCCTCCCCCATTGTGCCCCAGCACCTCGGAGCTGTGAAGGCAGCCCGGGCGCAAGGAGACACGGCCGGCGGCCCCTTCGGGCCGCCGGCCGGTCTGCCGTCACGTACCGTTCACGCCTGCGCCCCCGCCGGGTGCGGGTCCTTCCCCACCGCGGCGGGTCTCCCAAAGTGGCACTGCCGCTCAGGACGCCTTCTCTTCCGTCTCACCGCGCATCAAGGCGTCCAGCTCGTCGGCCTCGATGGTCTCCTTCTCCAGCAGCGCCTTGGCGATGCGCTCCAGCTTGTCGCGGTGCTCCCTCAGCAACTGCAGGGCGCGCTCGTAGCAGTCGTTGATGATCTCGCTGATGCCGCGGTCGATGGCGGCCGCGACCTCCTCGCTGTAGTTGCGCTCCCGGATCAGGTCCCGTCCCAGGAAGGGCGCGTCCATCTTATGGCCGAAGGTCATGGGGCCCAACTCGTCGCTCATGCCGAACTCGGTGATCATGCGGCGCACCATCTTGGTGGACTTCTCCAGGTCGTCCTGGGCACCGGTACTGACCTCGCCGAACACCAGCTCTTCCGCGGCCCGCCCCGCCAGCGCCATGGTCACCCGGTCCAGGATCTCCTGGCGCGTAATGAGGTAGCGGTCCTCCGTCGGGAGTTGCATGACGTAACCCAGCGCCGCGCCCCGCGGGATGATGGAGATCTTGTGCACCGGATCGGTGTTGGGCAGCAGCTTGGCCACCAGCGCGTGACCGGCCTCGTGGTAGGCGACGCGCTGCTTCTCCTTCTCACTCATCACCCGCGTCTTGCGCTCGGGGCCGCCCGCCACGATGCGATCGATGGCATCCTCCAGGTCCTGCATGTCGATCTGTTTCTTGCGCCGGCGGGCCGCCAGCAGCGCGGCCTCGTTGACCAGGTTCTCCAGGTCGGCGCCGGTGAAGCCCGGCGTGCGCCGCGCCAGCAGTGCCAGGTCCACGTCGGGGGCTAGCGGCTTGGATCGCGTGTGCACCCGGAGGATCGCCTCGCGGGCCACCAGGTCCGGCCGGTCGATGACGATCTGCCGGTCGAACCGGCCCGGGCGCAGCAGCGCCGGGTCCAGCACGTCCGGCCGGTTCGTGGCCGCCATGACGATGATGCCCTCGTTGGTACCGAAGCCGTCCATCTCCACAAGCAGCTGGTTCAGCGTCTGCTCACGCTCGTCATGGCCGCCGCCGTAGCCCGCGCCACGCTGCCGGCCCACGGCGTCGATCTCGTCGATGAACACGATGGCCGGTGCGTTCCGCTTGGCCTGTTCGAACAGGTCGCGCACGCGGGAGGCGCCGACGCCCACGAACATCTCGACGAAGTCGGAACCGCTGATGTAGTAAAAGGGCACGCCGGCTTCCCCGGCTACGGCCCGGGCCATGTGGGTCTTTCCGGTCCCGGGCGGACCGTAGAGCAGGACGCCCTTCGGGATGCGGGCCCCCAGCTCGATGTAGCGGCGCGGGTTCTTCAGATAGTCCACGATCTCCTTGAGTTCTTCCTTGACCTCTTCGTAGCCGGCCACGTCGTCGAAGGTGATGCGCCGCTTCTCATCGGGCTGGTGCAACCGCGCCCGGCTCTTGCCGAACTGCATGACGCGGCTGCCCGTCCCCTGGGTCTGCTGCATGATGAAGAAGAAGGCCGCGATGACCAGCGCCACCGGCAACAGCGTGGTCAGCAGCCCCGACCACCACGGAGCATCGGAGGGCGGTCGCGCGTCGACCTTGACGCCCTGCGCCTCCCACTCCCGGATGGTGTCCACGGTCAGCTCGGGTAGCGTAGCCCGAAACCGCGTGCCGTCCTTCAACTGGCCGGTGGCCGTCTGCCTGCTTTCGTCGTAGACGATCTGGTCGACCTGCCCCTGCTCGATCTTCTGGAGCAGCTCACCCGTACGGAGATGGGTGACGTCCGGGGTTACGAGGGCAAAGCGCTCGAGGATGGCGAGCACGAAGAAGATCAAGATCAGGTAGAAGAGAAGATTGCGGAAGATACGGTTCGATGCCTTCATCCTGGCCCTCCTTGCGGCCGCGCCTTGCGCGGCCGGCGGGCCTGCAACCGGCGGCATGTCGAACCCGCCGGTTTCAGACCGGCCGCACGTCCTGTCCCACGGTGGTTTCTCTCGCTCCTCCCGACTCCCTTGAAGGCGCAATCATTATAACACGAGAACCAGCACCGCTGGGCCCCGCCAGGGCGACCAGGGACACGGTGGGCGCGTCTCACGGCCCACCCTTGTCGGCGGCCAGGGCCTCCAGGACCGCGATGTCCCCCGTGCCGGGCCGCACCCGGAACCGGTCCGCCAGGCGCACCCCGACGAACCAGAGGGGCTCATCGCCGCTGACCACGAGGGGAGGCCACCAGCCGGACGGCAGCGCTTCCCTGGCCGCACCGGCCCCCACCGCCTGCCGGTAGAGCCTTCGCAAGGGCCTCCGGCCCCGGGCGCCCAGCGGCTGCATCCGCTCGCCGGGCGACGCGGGACGCACCACCAGCGGCAATTTAAGCTCATTATAGTCACACAGCGCGCGGCCAACAACGCGCGGCGCCTCCGACGGTAGCTCCGGGCCCGCACGGACGGCCAGGGCCTCCGCTCCCGCCGGGTCCCCCCGCGCCAGCGCCTCGCGGACCGCCCGGGCCACCTCTCCCCCCAGCCGCCAGGCCCGCAACAGCAGGCCGGCCTCGGGTACCTCAACCGAGCCTGGCACGGGGAGTTCGTACCGATAACCAGCTTCCCCCGCAGCCGCCGCTGGAAAAACGCCGGGCGCCACCCCACCCCGGCGGACGCCCCCGAGGGCGGCCTCGATCCAGAGCTGGTCTCCCTCTCGGCGGGCTCGCCAGCCGCCCGGCAGGTCGAGGGCCGCGGGCATGCCGGTGGCGAGGCGGGCGGCCTCGACCTCCCCCTTATCGCCGTGTTCCTCCGCCGAGGCAACATCACCCGGACTCGCCCCGGCCGAGGCCGCCGCTGTCGCCAGCCCCCGCAGGCGCTCCACGGCCTCGAAGGACAGGTCGCGGCCGGTCAGCCGGCGGTAGAGGGCCTGTAACAGACGCCTCTGATCGGCCACCGGCAGCCGGCGGAAGGCCGCCAGGGGCAGGCCGCCCCGGTCACCCTCCATCACAGCCAGCCGCGCCAGCTGGCGCCGCGTGCGGCGCGCCAGCAGCTCCGCCTCGGCCGCCATGATGGTGGCCACCCGGCAGAGGATGCGACGGACGGCCGGGTTGTACGCCCTTTCCAGAAGCGGCAGCAACTCGTGCCGTATCCGGTTGCGGGGAATGGACAGGTCGCGGTTGGTCGGATCCTCGCGCCAGTTCAGGCCGCGCTCCGCCGCATACTCCGCCAGCACCGCCCTCTCCACACCCAGGAGCGGGCGGATGAAACGGCCGCGGCGGGGTCGCATGCCGGCCAGCCCGGCGGGCCCCGCCCCCGCCAGCAGGCGGAGCAGGACGGTCTCGGCTTGATCGTCGGCGTGGTGGGCCAGGGCGATGCGGTCGGCGCCGAAGTCCCGCCCCATCTCCCACAGCGCGCGATAACGGGCGGCGCGGGCGGCGGCCTCCGGCGACTCGCCGCCCGTGCGTACCCGAACCCGGCGCAGGAAGAAGGGTAAGCCGTAGCCCGCAGCCAGGTCCCGCACCCAGGCGGCGTCGGCGGCGGAATCGGGGCGGAGGCCGTGGTCCACGTGGGCCACGCCCAGGGCGGCGAGACCCAGATCGGCGCGCAGTCGCACCAAGACGTCCAGCAAGACCACGGAGTCGCGGCCCCCAGATACCGCTACCAGGACCCGCTGCCCCGGCGCCACCAGGCGGTGCCGGTTGATGAAATCCCGAACCTCCTCCAGCAGCGAGCCTGCCACGCCTACCCGCGCTCCCCTCGGGGCACCTCTGCGTCCCGCCCTTCTTCCGGCGGCTGCCCCCGCCCGCTTCTTTCGCCTCTCGCCTGCCGTGGCCTGCACGGGAAGAGCGCGGCCGAGCCGCGCTCCCCTGGGGATGGGCGGCACGCGCCGCCCGGGACGAGGAGGAGAGGGGTATGGTTTTATCTCGCGCAGTCCAGGCCGGCCACCGGTGCCAGCTGTCCGCGCGAAACCAGCTGCCCGGCGAGCACCGTCATGTCGTCTCCCGCGCGGTTACCCGCCCGGCGCAAAGCTTCCTTTATTATCTGTGTCGCGACCCAGCGGGGCTCATGTTCCCGGAGCCCGGCGAGGAAACCGCGCACCCAGGCGGCCCCCGCCTCGACGTCACCGAAGGCGCTCAGCACCCCGTCGGACACCATGACCAGCAAGTCGCCCGGTCGCAGATACCCGCTGTCTCCCGCGACCTCGATGTCTTCGAACATGCCCACGGGCAGGGCCGGCCGCGTGATCAGGCGCACGTCCCGGTCGTTTCGCACGAAGCTAGGAGCTGCCCCCACCTTGATGAACTCCACCCGCCCGCGCTCCAGGTCCACCGAGGCCACATCCAGGGTGGTATACGTCTCCTCTCCCCTCAGGGCCAGGGCGGTGTTGAGAACCCGAATGGCGGCTTCCGCCGGCACGCCCGCATCCAGGAGCCGCTCGAGGAGGTGCAACGCCGCCCTGGACTCGGCGGCGGCCCGCCGCCCCGATCCCATCCCGTCGCTGAGAACCAGGACCATACGGCGGTCATCCTCGAAGGAGCGGCAGAGGTAGCCGTCGCCCGACACCCGGCGGCCTTCCTTCGGAGTGCGGGCCACTCCGATCCGCATGCCGTAGCGCCAGCCCCGGCCCGGCCGCGGCTTGGGAGCCGTGCACTCCCGCTCGATGCAACCCGCCACCGTGGCCAGGCCCCGCAGTTGCTCGGCCACCAGGTTGCGCACCCGCTCGGCCCGCCGCTGCCACCGCAGCTCCAGGTGGAGGACTTCCAGGCCCTGGGCCAGTTCCTCGGCGATGGACGGCAGGCGGGGGCACCGGGCCCGCAGCCGCGGTGGTACCTTGGCCGCCTCCAGACCGTCGCCCCGTTCCAGCGCCGTCAAGATGTCGAACATGGCCTGGTAGGTGGTGGCGAACTCGCCCTGCCAGCAGGTCCGGGCGTGGGGGCAGTGCAGGCAGTGCCGGCGGGCGACCTCGTTGATGACCTCGCTCACCTGCTCGCGGTGTCCCGGCGGCGAGTCGGCGGGGCGTTCCACCGTGCGGGCCATCTCTCGCAACAGATCGCCCATGACGCGCCACGCAGCCCGCGCCGCCCCCCCCCGGGTAGGGGCTCGATCCCCGCCCGCGGCCGCTGTCTCCTATACACATCCCCAAGCCCACGAGATCATGCACGAGTTCGTATGTCGTTCTCTGACTGAA
>QGUQ01000436.1 GCA_003242195.1 Bacillota bacterium
CTCCAGCGCCGGCTGGGCATGGCGATGATCCTCATCAGCCACGACCTGGAGCTGGTGGCCGCCCATTGCGACCGGGTGGCCGTGCTATACGCCGGCCGGTTGGTGGAAGAGGCGCCCGCCGCCGACCTGTTCCGTGCGCCGCTGCACCCCTACACCCGGGGCCTGCTGGACTCCGTTCCCCGCCGCGGCCGGCCGCTGCGGCCCATCCCGGGCACGGTTCCGGACCTGCGCCGGCCGCCCGCGGGCTGCCGGTTCGCTCCCCGTTGTCCCCTGGCCCGGCCGGAGTGCCGGGAAGAGGACCCGCCGCTGCTGCAGGTGGGCGACACCCGGGCGGTGGCCTGCCCGGTGGTGCTGGAAGGAGGGGGCTCCGGTGCCTGAAGCCTTCCTGGAGGTCAAGGGGCTGACGAAGCACTACGTCGTAGGCGGGGGCTGGTTCCGCAGGCCCGCGGCCCGGATCCGGGCGGTGGACGGGGTCGACCTGACCGTGTCCCGGCCGGGCGAGACCGTGGGCATCGCGGGGGAATCGGGGTCCGGCAAGTCGACGCTGGCCCGCCTGATCCTCAGGTTGGTGGAGCCCACGGCGGGCTCGGTGTGGATGGAGGGGACGGCGGTCACGTCCTTGCGCGGCGAGGCCCTCCGGCGCTGGCGGCGCAACGCCCAGATGGTCTTCCAGGACCCCTTCTGGTCCTTGAATCCCCGCCAGCGGCTGGGGGACGCGGTGACGGAGCCCCTGACCGCCCATGAGCGGCTCGGCCCCCGGGAGCGGTGGGAGGTGGCCCGGGAGTTGTTGCGGCAGGTGGGCCTGCCGGAGGATTTCGCCTCCCGCTATCCCCACGAGCTGTCCGGCGGGCAGCGCCAGCGGGTGGGCATCGCCCGGGCCCTGTCCGTGAAACCGAAGCTCCTGATCCTGGACGAACCGACCTCGGCGCTGGACGTCTCCGTCCAGGCCCAGATCCTCCGCCTGCTGGAGGAGTTGCAGGACCGGTTCGGGCTGACCTACTTGTTCATCTCTCACGATCTGCGCGTGCTGGAGTACCTTTGCGACCGCCTGGTGGTGATGTACCGGGGCGTCGTGGTGGAAGAAGCGCCGGCGGACGAGTTGTTCGACCGCCCGCTGCACCCCTACACCCGGGCCCTGCTGGATGCGCGGCCGGAACGCCGGCGAGCCGCCCGGGATCGGGTGGTCCTGGCGGGAGGCGGCTCCGCGCCCGGGGAACAGGCAGTGGGATGCCGCTTCCAGGATCGGTGTCCCTTCGTCCGGAGCCGCTGCCGCGAGGAGGCCCCGCCGTTGCGAGCGATGGGGCCCGGACACGCCGTCGCCTGCCATTTCGCGGGCGAGTTCTGAAGGGCTCGCTGTGGGCTTCCGCTGCGGGCCCCGGGGAGATGCCCGGCCGGGATGCGGAGAGGGGAGGGATCGAGCGGGTGATGCGCGTCGCTACCGATGTCGGGGGCACCTTTACCGACCTCGTCGCCGTGGACGAGGAGACGGGCCGCCTGGTGACGGCCAAGTCGCCCTCGACGCCCCCGGACTTCGCCCGCGGCACGCTGAACGTGCTGGGCAAGGCGGGGATCGAACCGGCCGCCATCCGCACCTTCGTGCACGGGACCACGGTGGTCATCAACGCCATCACCGAGCGCCGGGGCGCCCGGGTGGGCCTGATCACCACCCGGGGCTTCCGCGACGTGCTGGAGATCGGTCGCGGCAACCGCCCCGACCTGTACAACTTCGCCTTCCAGAAGCCGGAGCCGCTGGTGCCGCGCCACTTGCGGCTGGAGGTCACCGAGCGGGTGGATGCCTCGGGCCGCGTGGTGGTCCCCCTGGCAGGGGATGAGGTGCGGGCCGCCGCCGTACGCCTGCGCGAGGCCGGTGTCGAGGCGGTGGCCATCGTCTTCCTGCATTCCTACGCCAACCCTGAGCACGAACTGGCGGCGGCCCGCATCGTGCGCGAGGTCTTCCCCGAGGCCGAGGTCTGCACCTCGGTCGAGGTGAGCCGCGAGTGGCGCGAGTACGAGCGCACCTCCACGGCGGTCCTCAACGCCTACGTGCGGCCCGTGGGCCGCCGCTACCTGGAGCACCTGGAGAGCGAGCTGCGCCGGCGCGGCCTGGCCGGGCAGGCCTACGCCATGTTGTCGGGTGGGGGCCTGGCTCCCTTCCGCCGCGCTGCCGAGACACCCATCCAGCTCCTGGAGTCGGGTCCCGTGGCCGGGGTCACGGGGGC
>QGUQ01000437.1 GCA_003242195.1 Bacillota bacterium
GGTCGCGTCCGCGTGTGGGCGGGCAGGCGGCGCTCTCCCGCCCAGCCCCGGGGCGGGAGGGGCGCGAGCCCTTCCGGCCCCGCCTTCTCCCCGGCCTCCACGCCGATCACGTCCGGCCACTCGCCCGGTTCCTCCTCGATGACCAGCACGAAGACCGGCGGCCGCCCGGCAACGCCCCGGGTTGGGCCGACGCCCACCCGGCCGGGTCCACGCCCGGCATCATCCGGAACGGGAAGAACGAGCATCAGCCCGCCGCACAGCGCCACGCCGGCCGCGGCGGCGGCCAGGCGCCACCTCCAGGGGCCGGGCCTCTCCCGCCGGCCGCCCCGGCCCGTAGAGCGGCCGGGACCGGCGCCCTCGCCGCTTGCGGGGGCGGTCGGCCGCTTCTCGTCACTCTCCGAGCGCATGAAGCAACCTCCTTGGCAATGGGGAGCCTGCTAGCTCGGTCCTTGCCGGCACCCGTTCCCGGGTGGTACCCTGCGTTCACTCTAACCACGGCCGATGAAAACTGGATGAACGGCCTCGCGGGATGGAATGGCTGCAGGGGGTGGGGAGCGGGCGGCGCCCGGGACGACAGGTCGTCCGACGACGGGCCCCTGGCAGGCGGGTACTCGGCTACTTCGGGCGGGAGATCTACGTCACCGCCCCGCGGGAGTGGCATGGGGGTGGCCTCGGCTCACACCGGCACGTCCCGCCGCCGGAACAGCCAGACGGCCACCACCAGCGGTGCCGCCGTCCAAAGGAGCAGGTCGGCGACCAGCAACGGCAGCAGCCGCGGGCCCAGGGTATCGGCGGCGTACATGCCCACCGGCCCCAGGACGTCCAAGGCCGGCTGCAGCAGGGCCACCGCCGCCACCTTGTAAGCCTGGACGGGGTTGAGGAAGGTCGCCGCCAGCAGCGCCGGCGGCCCCAGGTGGAGGACCACCGCCCCGGCCAGCAGGGCCAGGTCGGTCAGGAAGACCAGCGCGGCCCAGGCCAGCACGGCGGCGCCCAGGGCCGCCCCCGGGTGGGTCACGGCCACGGAGATCGCCAGCCCGACGGCGAAGACCGCGGCCCCCAGGCCCGCCGTCAGTGCGACGAAGGCCAGGAAGACCCCGCCCGGGAGAGGCTCACCGGCACGGTGCAGGACCAGCCCCAGCCACCCGAAGGCCAGGGCCAGGGCCACCACCAGGGCGCCCATCATCCCCCCGAACTTGCCGAGGAGGAACTCGGTCCGGCTTACCGGCTGCGACAGGATGTAGGCGAGGGAGCGGCGCTCCCGCTCGCCCGCCACGGCCTGCGCGCCCGTCACCAGGCCCACCAGGGGCACGCTGAGCATGATCAGGTTCACCAGGGAGGCCGCGGTGGGGCCGAAGCCCTGGACCGCCCCCACCTGGGCGAGGTTGTGGCCGAAGGAGGCCAGGGCACTCCCGGCACCTCCTACCACCAGGGCCAGCAGGACCAGTCCCCGTGCCCGCAGCGACTCACGGAACTCCCGGTAGGCCAGCCGCAAGACGATGGCGCCATTCACCGGGCATGGCCTCCTTTCGCCGCGCATCCTGCCCGGCAGCCGCCGGCGTCCCGCTCGCCCCAGCCACCGTTCCCGTTGCCCCAGTCCTCCCCAAGCCAGAGCTGGACCCGGCGCGGAGGCCCCTCGGCCACGACCCGACCGGCGTCCAGCACCACGACGCGGTCTGCCAGGGCCAGCACCTCGGAACGGCGGTGCGACGCCAGTACGATGGTACGGCCGCCGCGGCGCAGTTCCTGGAGCAGGTCCACCACCAGCCCGCGGCTGGCCACATCCAGGTTGGCCGTCGGCTCGTCCAGCACGAGCAGCGGCGGATCGCCCGCCAGGGCCAGGGCGATGGCCAGGCGCTGCCTCATGCCGCCCGAGAGGGCATGGACGGGAAGGTGCAGGACTTGTTCCAACCCGAGACGCTGCAGCCAGGGCGAAGCCGCCGCGGGCCGGAGCCCCCGCAAGCCGGTGTGGAAGGCCACCAATTCCCTCACCGGGGCGGGCGGGAAGCCCACCTGCTGGGGCACGAAGCCGAGACGGCGCCGCGCCTCCCGCCCCCGGCGGCGCACGTCCAGGCCGTCGATGCGGATGGTCCCCTCAAACTGCAACAGGCCCAGCAGGCAGGCGATGATCGTGCTCTTGCCGGCCCCGTTGTGTCCCCACAGGGCCAGGGTGGTGCCCCTCTCCACCCGAAAGCTCACCCGCTCGACCGCCTTGTGGGCGC
>QGUQ01000438.1 GCA_003242195.1 Bacillota bacterium
TGAGCCTGGACTACCTGCGAGGCGAGGCGGAGAAGGCCAAGGCGATCCCGGCGGCGCAGAACAACTTCCTGACCAAGCACCTGAACGTCTGGACGAACCAGGCCGAGCGCTGGATTCCCATGGACCTTTGGGATCGCAACGGCGAGCACCTGCGGGTGGACGAAGCTGAGTTGGCCGGGCGGGTCTGCTTCGGCGGCCTCGACCTCTCCAGCGTCAGCGACATCACCGCATGGGTGCTCGTGTTCCCGCGTGACGAGGACTGGGAGTCGCTTGACGTTCTCTGCCGGTTCTGGGTGCCGGAGGCCCGGCTCTATGACTCCCGCAACAAGTACGCGGACCAGTACCGGGCCTGGGCGAAAGGCGGCTACCTGCTGACGACGCCGGGTGACGTGATCGACTATGACTTCGTGATCCAGAAGATCCTGGACGACGCGCAGAAATTCCGGCTGGTGGACCTGAACATCGACCGCCTGTTCCAGGCCCACCACGTTGCGGTCAAGCTGCAGGAGGAGGGCCTGCAAGTGGCGGCGTTCGGCATGGGTTTCCGCTCCATGGCGGCGCCCATGCAGGAGTTTGAGCGGCGCCTGCGGGCCGGGAAGATCCGGCATGGCGGTAATCCGGTCCTGCGATGGATGGCCGGGAATGTGGCGGTCAAGAAGGACCCGGCTGGCAACCTGAAGCCGGACAAGGCGACGAGCCAAGGAAAGATAGATGGTGTCGTAGCTCTGGTGATGGCCTTGGATCGGGCCATGAGGCATGAGAAGCCCCGGCGCTCGGTGTACGAGACCCGGGGCCTTAGCGTGATTGGGGGGTGAGCGCCTGTGGCAGAGCCTATTCTGAAGCGTGTTGCACGCTGGTTTGAGCGGCGTTTCACCCTCCGCGACCCCGAGGCCAAGGAAGTGTTCGGGGTACAGCCGGTTCGGGCGGGCGTCGTGGTCACGCCGGCGACCGCCGTGCAGTTCGCGGCGGTGTACAACGCCGTCCGCATCTTGTCTGAGTCGGTGGCGTCGCTGCCGCTACACGTCTACCGGCGGCGGGCCGACGGGGGACGGGAGCGGGCCGACGATTACCCGCTCTACCGGGTACTGCACGACCAACCCAACCCGCTGATGACCTCCTTCCAGTGGCGGGAGGCGGCCATGTGGCACCTCCTGCTGTGGGGCAACACCTACGCGGAGATCGTGCGGCAGGACGGGTTCGTTACGGCCCTGTGGCCCATTCCGCCGTGGCTGGTGCAGCCCGAACTTGACGAGACCCTGCGGGACATCGTGTATCGTATCAACCTCCCCCAGGGTGGACAGGTCGTCCTGCGGAAAGAGCAGGTCCTGCACGTTGCCGGCCCTGGGTGGGATGGCCTGGTTGGGAAGTCGGTGATCGCCTTAGCCCGTGAGAGCATCGGTCTGGGCATGGCAGCCGAGCAGTTCGGCGCTAGCTTCTTCGGCAACGGCGCCCACATGGCCGGCGTCCTAGAGCACCCTGGCAACCTGACCGAGGAAGCGGCCGAACGCCTCCGTAAGCAGTGGCGGGAGCTGTACTCGGGCCTGAGCAACGCCCACCGGATCGCAGTGCTTGAGGAGGGCATGAAGTACCAGCGCATCGGCATCCCGCCGGAGGATGCCCAGTTCCTCCAGACCCGCGAGTTCCAGGTGGAAGAAGTCTCTCGGTGGTTCAACCTCCCGCCGCACATGCTGAAGGACCTGCGGCGGAGCACGTTCAGCAACATCGAGCACCAGGCGTTGGAGTTCGTAAAGTACAGCCTGCTGCCGTGGCTCCGGCGCTTCGAGCAGGCCATCAAGGCCCGCCTCCTGGCCGGTGAGGACGAGCAGGACCTATACGCGGAGTTCTCCATCGAGGGCCTGCTTCGCGGCGACATTGAGAGCCGTTACCGGGCCTATGCAGTTGCCCGGCAGTGGGGCTGGTTCTCTGCGAATGACGTCCGACGCATGGAGAACATGGACCCCATCGAGGGCGGCGACGTCTACCTCGTGCCCATGAACATGGTGCCGGCGACGGCCGTGGGGCAGGTCAGCGGTGAGGACGTGCGACAGGCCCTGTTGGACCTGATGCTAGCGCAGGCAAGGAGTGATGGGCGTGGGGGCGAAGCTGGAACTGCGCCAGGCGATCCCTCCGCACTCGACGCCAACGAGTGACCGGTCCTGGGACGGGCCGGCGAATGAGCGGCGACTCCGGGAGGGGGAGTCGCCGTCGTATTAT
>QGUQ01000439.1 GCA_003242195.1 Bacillota bacterium
GCATCGTGGTGGACGTGAAGGTCTTCTCCCGGGAGAACGGCGACGAGCTGGCCCCGGGTGTCAACCAGCTGGTCCAGGTCTACGTGGCGCAGAAGCGCAAGATCTCCGAGGGCGACAAGATGGCCGGGCGGCACGGCAACAAGGGCGTCATCGCCCGCATCCTGCCCGAGGAGGATATGCCCTTCCTCCCCGACGGGACGCCCGTGGACATCGTCCTCAACCCGCTGGGCGTGCCCTCGCGCATGAACCTGGGCCAGGTGCTGGAGTGTCACCTGGGCTGGGCCGCCAAGGCCCTGGGCCTGTGGGTAGCTACGCCCGTGTTCGACGGCGCCGATGAGGAGAGCATCCGGGAGCTCCTGCGCCAGGCGGGGTTGCCGGAGACCGGCAAGACCGTGCTCTACGACGGCCGCACGGGCGAGCCCTTCGACAACGAGGTGACGGTGGGCTACGTGTACATGTTGAAGCTGGCCCACCTGGTGGACGACAAGATCCACGCCCGTTCCACCGGCCCGTACTCGCTGGTCACCCAGCAGCCCCTGGGCGGCAAGGCCCAGTTCGGCGGCCAGCGCTTCGGCGAGATGGAGGTGTGGGCGCTGGAGGCCTACGGCGCGGCCTACACGCTCCAGGAGCTGCTCACCGTCAAGTCCGACGACGTGGTCGGCCGCGTCAAGACCTACGAGGCGATCGTCAAGGGCGAGAACGTCCCCGAGCCCGGCGTGCCCGAGTCCTTCAAGGTCCTGATCAAGGAGATGCAGAGCCTGGGCCTGGACGTGAAGATCCTCAGCGAGGACAACCGCGAGATCGTGCTGCGGGAGGACGAGGAGGTCCAGGACGCCGCGGGCGAGCTCGACCTGGACCTGGGGGACTACGCCCGCGCGGGTAGCCGCAGCCGGGCCAGCCAGCGGCGGGCGACGGCCACGGCCACCGGTGGCGACGGCGGCGATGGCGGCGGCTACAAGGGCGCGGACGACGAGGGTGATGCCGGCGACGCCGACGCCGACGATTGGGGCGACACCCCGGAGGCGTACGAGGACACGGACCTCGATGACGCCTTCGACTTCGGGGGCGAGCCGGACGGCGACGAAGACGACCCGGACGCGCCGGCGGACGATAACGACCTGCGGGCCAGCGGAGGGGGCGAGTGAGCGTGAAGACCATCGAAAGCTTCCAGGACCGCATCGGCGACGGGTTCGTCCAGGACGTCAACCACTTTGACGCCATCCGCATCAGCCTCGCCTCGCCGGAGAAGATCCGCGAGTGGTCCAAGGGCGAGGTGAAGAAGCCCGAGACCATCAACTACCGCACCCTGAAGCCGGAACGGGACGGGCTCTTCTGCGAGCGCATCTTCGGGCCCACCAAGGACTGGGAGTGCCACTGCGGCAAGTACAAGCGGGTGCGCTACAAGGGCATCATCTGCGACCGCTGTGGCGTCGAGGTCACCCAGTCCAAGGTGCGGCGCGAGCGGATGGGGCACATCGAGCTGGCGGCGCCCGTCTGCCACATCTGGTACTTCAAGGGCATCCCCTCGCGGCTGGGCCTGCTCCTGGACATGTCGCCCCGCGCCCTGGAGCGGGTGCTGTACTTCGCCGCCTACGTGGTCATCGACCCGGGCGAGACGGCGTTGATGGAGAAGCAGCTGCTGACGGAGAACGAGTACCGCGAGGCCCGGGAGAAGTACGGCAACGCCTTCCGTGCCGGCATGGGCGCGGAGGCCATCAAGGAGTTGCTGGAGCGCATCAACCTGGATGAACTGGCGGAAGAGCTGCGGGCGGAGATCAAGAACTCCAGCGGCCAGCGGCGCCTGCGGGCCGTGCGGCGGCTGGAGGTGGTGGAGGCCTTCCGCAAGTCGGGCAACGATCCGACGTGGATGATCCTGGAGGTCATCCCCGTCATCCCGCCGGACCTGCGACCGATGGTCCAGCTGGATGGCGGTCGCTTCGCCACCTCCGACCTCAACGACCTCTACCGGCGGGTGATCAACCGCAACAACCGCCTGAAGCGCCTGCTGGACCTGGGGGCGCCGGACATCATCGTTCGCAATGAGAAGCGAATGCTGCAGGAGGCGGTCGATGCCCTGATCGACAACGGCCGCCGCGGGCGCCCGGTGACCGGCCCGGGCAACCGGCCGCTGAAGTCCCTGTCCGACATGCTGAAGGGCAAGCAGGGCCGCTTCCGCCAGAACCTGCTGGGCAAGCGCGTCGACTACTC
>QGUQ01000440.1 GCA_003242195.1 Bacillota bacterium
GTGTCTCCGCCGTGAGAGGGCGGTATCCTAGGCCGCTAGACGAACGGGGCATGTGCTGGGGATCCAGGATTCGAACCTGGACTACCAGGGCCAGAACCTGGCGGGCTGCCGTTACCCCAATCCCCACTGTATGCGCTTTTTCGCTGCGCTCGCTCCGGCTGCCAGTCTCGCCGAAGGCCACTGGCCCGCCGGGCGCAGTTCGCATTATAGCACGCGTCCCAGCGGGTGACAACCTCAGGCACGTGCCCGAACGGTGGCACGCCCCGCCCCGCCGGGGATCACGCCCGGGTGGCACCGGTCGCCCCGGCGGCCTGCCGGCGCGATCGGATGAAGGCCAGGGCGCGGTCGATCCGTTCCAGGCACCGCTCCCGGCCAACCCAGCAGATGACGTCGAATACGCCGGGCCCCACAGTACGGCCAGATACGGCCAGGCGCGTCGGGTGGAAGACCCGGCCGGTGCCGACGCCGAGCTCCTCGGCGAGGCGCCGCAGTTCCGCCTCGATGGCTTCCTGCGTCCAGGGCTCGACGCGCACCAGCCTCTCACGGACCGCTTCGAGGATACCGATGCTGTCGTCCCGGTCGAAGTACTTGCGCACGCCCTTCTCCTCATAGGTGTCGAAGTCGGCGAAGAAGTAGCGGCTGGCTTCCACCAGTTCCTCGAGCGTGCGCACGCGCTGGCGGACGGCGTCCACGATGGCGCGCACCCGCTCGCGCTCCGCTCCCTCGGGCTCCCTGTCGATCAGGCCGGCCTCCCGCAGCCGCGGTACGGTCAGGTCCACGACGCGGTCCAGGTCGGCCTCCCGCAGGTAATGGCCATTCATCCACGCCATCTTTTCCACGTCATAGATGGCTGCGGTGTGGGAGACCCGGTCCAGGTCGAAGAGTTCGATCATCTCGTCCAGGCTGAGGATCTCCCGGTCATCACCCGGCGACCAGCCGAGCAGGGCGACATAGTTGAGGATCGCCTCGGGTAGGAAGCCCTGGCGGCGGTATTCATCCACCGCCACCGCGCCGTGGCGCTTGCTGAGCTTGGTGCGATCCGGGGCCAGGATCATGGGCACGTGGGCGAAGCGAGGCGGCTCCCACCCCAGGGCCTGGTAGACGAAAAGCTGCTTGGGCGTGTTGGACAGGTGCTCGTCGCCCCGGATGACATGGGTGATCTCCATCAGGTGGTCGTCCACCACGACGGCGAAGTTGTATACGGGCATGCCGTCCGGGCGAACCAGGACCGGGTCGCCGAACTGGGAGACCGGGAAGGTCACGCGGCCCTTCACCAGGTCATCGACGACGATCTCGCCTTCATCGGGCACCCGCAGGCGGATGACCGGCTTGCGGCCCTCGCGCTCGAAACGGGCACGCTCGGCGGCGGTCAGGTGCCGGCACCGCCCGTTGTAGACGGCGGGGCGACCGGCCGCGCGCGCGGCCTCCCGCTGGGCGGCTAGTTCCTCCTGAGTACAGTAACAGTGATAGGCCTTGCCCTCCGCCAGCAGCCGCTCCACCACCTGGTGATACAGGTGAAGCCGCTCAGACTGCCGGTAAGGGCCATAGGGGCCGCCCACGTCGGGCCCTTCGTCCCAGTCGAGGCCCAGCCAGCGGATGCTGTCCAGCATCGGCTGGATCAACTCGTCCCGGGACCGCTCGACGTCCGTGTCCTCGAAGCGCAAAACGAAACGGCCCGCATGCTTGCGGGCGAACAGCCAGTTGAACAGGATGGTCCGGACGCCGCCGATGTGCAGGTAACCCGTCGGCGACGGCGCGTAGCGCACGCGCACCCGTTCGCCCATGGACGCGCCTCCTCGCTTGCCGCCTCGATCCCGATCCCGGCGGCCGGCGTGCTGGCGTGATCCGGCTCCGAACCGGGCGCCGGCCGGCGGTATCGTAGCAGAGCCCGGCTGGCAGCGTCAAGGAAGCCTGGCTGCCGTGGCCGCCAGTACCAGGAGCGCGGCAACGCCCGGCAGGCCCAGGCTGCCGGCGATCAGGGCGGAAACGGGATTCCATCCCACGTGTAGGCCCAGCGGCGATGCCGCCAGGTTGAGGGCCAGGAGCCAGACGGTCCCGGCGATGAGGTCGCCGGCCAGGCGGCGCAGGGCCCCCGCGGCATCCCGGGAGCCCGCAACCCGCCACCCCAGCATGACAAGGGCAAGGCCCGCCAGCACGGCCGCGGCGATAGCCGGTGCTGGCCCGGCATTGCTGCCCACCGCATACC
>QGUQ01000068.1 GCA_003242195.1 Bacillota bacterium
GTTCAGCGTCACGGGGTATCTGCCGCTGTTCCTGGAGGATGTCTTCGGCTGGCCGCGGGACGCGGCGGCGCGGTTGCTGCTGGCCGTGCATGCCGGGGGCGTGGCCGGCCGCCTGGCCTGGGGCTGGCTGTCCGATCTCGTGTACCGGGGTGAACGGGCCCGGCCGCTGGCCATCGTGGCTGCCTGCGGCGCCGTGGTGGCGGGGGGCCTCGCGCTGCTGGCAGCCTTTCCCGCGAGGGGTGCGGCGGCGGCTGCCCGAGGCGGGGTCCTGCTCGGGGCGATGGCCTTCCTCGCCGGGTTCACCTGCCTGGGGTGGAATGGGCTCTACACCACGCTGGTGGCAGAGCAAGCCGGGGAGCGGTCGGCGTCGGTCCTCGGGCTGAGCATGACGGTCCTGTATGTGGCCACGATGCTGGCTCCGCCTGCCTTCGGTCGTCTGGTGGAGCTGGCGGGGAGCTATGCCGTCCCCTGGACCTCACTGGTGGCCGTGCAGTTGCTGGCCCTGGGTGCCATCGCCAACGTCGCCCGGGCGCTGGCGTTGGACCCGGGCGATTCCATGTCATCGTAAGGTTGGGGGGTGTCCCGTCATGCGCATCGCGATCATCAGCGACATCCACGGTAACCTGCCCGCCCTGGAGGCCGTGCTGGCCGACATCGACCGGCGTTCCGCCAGCGCGGTCTTCTGCCTGGGCGACGTTTGCTTCAAGGGACCCCATGCCGCCGAGTGCGTCGACTTGCTGCGCCGGCGCGGCATCCCGACGGTCCGGGGGAATACCGACCGCTACCTGGCCGGGGCGGTGCCCGGGGAAATCCCCGAACAGGCACGCGCCTTGCTCGACCCCTGGCGCGAGGCACTGGGTGAGGAGCGGCTGGCCTGGTTGCGGGACTTGCCCGGTCACATCGAAGAAACCGTGGATGGGATCCGGGTACTGCTGGTTCACGGCTCGCCCCGATCGGACGAAGAGCCCATCCTGCCGTGGCCGGTGGCCGGCCCGGGGCCGAACGGCGCGCCGGTGACTCTGGAAGAGGTGCTGGCGGGCGTCACGGCCAGCGTCGTCTGCTTCGGTCACCACCACCTGCAGCTCGCCTGGCGCCACGGGGACCGCCTGCTGTTGGGCCCGGGCAGCGTGGGCATGCCCTTCGACGGGGATCCGCGGGCGGCCTACGCCTTGCTGGAAGCGGACCCCGAGGGGGGCCGGGCCGAGTTGAGCCTTGTCCGGGTGCGGTACGACGTCGACGCGGCTATCGCCGCGCACCGGCGCCTCGGGTTCGACAAGGTGGACCCGGGATATGGGGCGGTGTTACGGGCCGGCCGGCCGCAACCCTCGTCGTAAGCGTGTCGCCAGCAACCCCGCACGGCGGCCTGATGGCTTCCGAGTTGAAAGGCAGAGTTGGGCCGTGGGGAGGCACGCGGCGGGCCCGGCCGGCGCTGGCGGCCGGGCCCGCCCTTGCAAGGGGGCCGTTCGTCAATCCTTTTCGACCATGAGAGGCGACCGCTCTTTCCCATCGTTTCCCCCACCGGCATCCTCGCAGGAGGCGAACTCCCGGAAGGCGCGCACCTGCTGTGACGTCCCGACCACCACGACCGTGTCTCCGGGTTGAAACACCGTATCGGGTGACGGGTTCGTCAGGATCGTGTCGCCGCGGCCGATAGCCACCACGGATGCCCCCGTCCGCTGGCGAATGCGCAGGTCGCGGATGGACCTGCCTGTCAGCGGGCTTCCCTCCCCCACGTTGACCCAGTCCACCTCGATCTCGGCGGCGACCCGCCGCAGGGGCTCGAGCAACTCGTCGCCGAGCACCTCGGCGATCAGCGGTGCGTAACGCTCGCGGCGGACCCGGTCCAGGAAGCGCTGGATGTCGCGGTCTGCCAGGCCCGTGCCGTTCAACACCTCCCTCGCCATCTCGAGCTCGGCCTCCAGTTGCGGTTGAATGGCCTGGTAGACGCCCAGTTCGGCGAGATCCCGGAGCTCTTCTTCCCCCGCGGCCCGGGCGATGATGCGGGCGTCCGGGTTCATGGACCGGACGCTGCGCGCCACCAGGAGGGTGGTGGCCGGGTCGGGGAGGGTCAGGACCACCATCCGCGCCCTGGCCGCGCCGGCCCCCTCGATAACGGGCGGGGACGAGGCGTCGCCAAAGACCACCGCCAGCCCCTCCCCGGCTGCCTCACTGGCGCGCTGGGCGTCCAGCTCGACCACGACGAAGGGCTGGCTCAGGCGCCGCAGCACATGGGCCAGGAAGTGGCCCGTACGGCCGAACCCCGCGATGATCACGTGATCGTTGAGTCCCTCTTGCGGTAGGTTGCGGTTGGCCAGGGGCTCGGTCCCGACCCACCGGCGCCAGAACCCGTAAGCAGGCGCCGCCAGCCCTTCCGTGACCGGTGTCAGGGCGATGGACGCCACGGCCAGGGCCAGGGTGGTGTTGTATACCGGCGGGGAGATGGCGCCGGCGGCCAGGCCCTCCCGGGCCAGGACAAAGGAAAACTCCCCCAGTTGCCACAGGCCCAGGCCGGTCACGAAAGGCACGATATTCCCGTAGCCGAAGGCCCGCGTCACTCCCGCGAAGATCAGTCCTTTCCCCACCAGGACGGCGAGAAGCAGGGCCGCCAGGATCCCGGCCTGGCCTCCCACGACGGCCGGGTCGATCAGCATCCCCAGCGACACGAAGAAGACCATGGCGAAAACGTCCCGTAGCGGCCGCACTTCGGCCAGCGCCTGGTGGCTGTAAGCCGAACCACTCAACACCACACCCGCGGCGAAGGCACCGATGGCCATGGACAGGCCGGCCAGGTGGGCGGCATAGCCCACCCCCAGACCCGCCGCCACCACGCCCAGGAGAAAGAGCTCCCGGGCGTTCCACAGGGCGAGGCGGTGGATGATACGGGGAAACACGCGCTGGCCCAAGAAGACCACCCCGGCGATCAGGGCCCCGGCCCTCAGAATCGCCGCCAGGAGGTGGCCCAGGCCAGCCTCCAGCCCGGTGACCGCGGGCAGGAGCGGCATGAGGACGATCACCGCCAGATCCTGGACGAGGAGCAGGCCGATGGTGACCCGGGCCGCCAGCGTTTCCAGCACGCCCTTGGTCATGAGGACCTTCAGGACGGCCGCGGTGCTGGAGAAGGAGAGGATGGCGCCGAACCAGAGCGCCTCCCCCGCCGGCCAGCCCAGGAGCCGGCCGAGGGCGTATCCCAGCGCGATGGTCAGGATGATCTGGACAGGCGTGCCGATCAGGGCCACCCGCCGGACGGGGGCCAGCCGCTCCAGGGGGAACTCCAGGCCTACGGCGAACAAGAGCAGAGCGACGCCGATCTCGGCCAGCAGTTCGAGGTTGTGGATGGAGGCCACGGTGGGTCCCGGTGTCGCCGGGCCGACGACGATTCCCGCCAGGACATAACCAACGATCAGTGGCAGCCGCAGCCACTGGGTGACGGCCCCGCCAACGACGGCGGCGACGAGCACCAGGGCCAGGTCTCGCGTCAGTTCCAACTCCGGACATCGCCTCCACCGCCAGGATACGCAACCGAGATGCCAACAACCGGCGACGCCGACAGGAGCGGACAGGCAAACGGCCGAACGAGATCGAACGAGGCGGCAGGTCCCACGGACCGGGCGCCCTAACAAAACAGGGTCCCTAGTGGAACCCTGTTTGACTCATCGGACCCGGCGACCTTTCTGCGGCCGTTATCGACTTGGCGAGGGCTGGCCCGTGGGGGCCGGATTCGTCAGTTCTGGCCACCCGGCCCCCTACTCCACCTTGACCTCGTCGATCTGGGCTCGCTGCAGCCTGCCGCTGAAGTCGACGTAGATGGCCTTCCACTCGGTGTATACCTCGAGGGCCGCCTGGCCCGCCTCGCGGTGGCCGTTACCCGTATTGCGCATGCCGCCGAAGGGCAGGTGGATCTCGGCGCCGATGGTACCGTGGTTGACGTAGCAGATGCCCGTGGCCAGGTCGCGCATGGCCACGAAGGCATTGCGGACGTTGTTGGTGAAGATGGAGCTGGACAGGCCGTACTGCACGCTGTTGTTGATCTCGATGGCCTCTTCCAGGCTCCGGATCTTCATGATGGCCAGCACCGGGCCGAAGATCTCCTCGTTGGCGATGCGCATGTCCGGCGTGACGTCGGCGAAGATGGTGGGCTTGAAGAAGAACCCGCGGGCCAGCTCCCCTTCCGTGGCCGGCGCTCCCCCGACCACCAGCCGCGCTCCTTCTTGCTTGCCCACGCCGACATAATAGGAGACCTTCTCGACGGCGCGGGCATTGATGAGCGGACCGACGTCGGTCTGGGGATCGAGGCCGTTGCCCAGGCGCAGCCTGCGGGCCCGTTCGGCCAGGCGCTCCACCACCTCGTCGTAGACGGCCTCATGCACCAGCAGGCGGCTGGTGGCGGTGCAGCGCTGCCCGGTGGTGCCGAAGGCGCTCCAGGTCACCGCCTGTTCCACCAGGTCCAGGTCGGCGTCGTCCATGACGATGACCGCGTTCTTCCCGCCCAATTCCAGGTGCACCCGCTTCAGCTGGGCGCCGGCCACCTCGTTGACGTGCTTGCCGGACTCCACCGAACCGGTGAAGGAGATCATGTGCACGTCGGGATGACGCAGCAGCGCCTCCCCCACCGTCTGGCCAGGCCCGTAGACCAGGTTCAGCACGCCCGGCGGCAGGCCGGCCTCCTCGAAGATCTTCACCAGCTCGTAGGCCAGCCAGGGCGTGTCGGTGGCGGGCTTGAAGACGACGGTGTTGCCGGCGATCAGGGCGGGCATGATCTTCCAGGTGGGGATCGCCAGCGGGAAGTTCCAGGGCGTGATGGCCGCCACCACGCCGATGGGCTCGCGGACCGCCATGGCGAACTTGTCAGGCATCTCCGCGGGCGTGGTGTGGCCCAGCAGCCGCCGACCCTCGCCGGCCATGTAGTAGGCCATGTCGATGCCTTCCTGCACGTCACCCCGTGCCTCGGGCAGGACCTTGCCCATCTCCTGGGTCATCTTGCGGGCGAGCTCTTCCTTGCGCTCCCGCAGGAGCTCCCCCACCCGGAAGATGATCTCGCCGCGCCGCGGTGCCGGCACCTTACGCCACTTGGCGAAGGCCGCCTTGGCGGCCGCCACGGCCTCGGCCACGTCTTCTTCCGTACCCATGGCCGCCTGCCCGAGCACCTCGCCTGTGGCCGGGTTGATGTTGTCCACGTACCGCCCGGAACGGGGCTCCTTCCACTGGCCGTTGATGTAGTTCAGGTAGACCGTCACACCATACCCCCCCTCGGCTCCGTCTCGATGGCCGCGTCACGGGCCGCCCCGTGCCCGCGCGGGCGGTGACACCGCGCGGGGCTGAGCGACACCACTTGGAGGTTCGCGATGGGGACGGGCTACCCTTCTTTCTTGTTTTCAGCCTCATTTCCAGCCGGTTTGCCGTCTTCTTCCTTGGTGGCCGGCTTGTCGTCCGTAGCTGAATCTTGGTCCCCTGGGGTGCCGGCCTCAGGGGGTTCCGCGGTGACCTGTGCCAGCGCTTGCATCAACTGGTCGACGGTCACGGGGCGGAGGCCCCGTTGCCGCAGGGCGGTGAGGATAGCGGGCAGCTCCTGGACCGTCCGCGGCTCGGTGGCGTGGAGCATCAGGATGGCGCCGTTGTACGCGTGGGCCGCCATCCGCGACGCCAGCTGCCCGGGTGCCGGCGGCGGGACATCGGGTACACCGATGTTCGTCCACAGCAACACCCTGTGTCCCTCCGCCTCGGCCCAGCGGAAGACCGACGGGTCGCGCAGGCCACCGGGCGGCCGGTAGTAGGTGGTCCGTCGGCCCGTCAGTTCCCGGAGAAGGGCTGCCGTTCTGGCGATGGCCGCCCTTACTTCTCGCTCGCCGTTCGGCGCCGGCTCTTGGTGGCTCCAGCCGTGGTTTTCCACCTGGTGGCCGCGGCGCACCAGCTCGCGAACCAGTTCGGGATGCGCGCGGGCGCGGGCACCCTCCAGGAAGAAGGTGGCCCGGGCGCGGCCCTGTTCCAGGGCCTCCAGGAGTCCGGGCCAGGTCGCGGGATCGGGCCCGTCGTCGAAGGTGAGGGCTACGATCCCGCCGCGGGACTCCCCTCCGGGCGGAGGGTTCCCTCCTTGATCCCCATTGGCCTTTTGGGTGCTGCTGGCCCCACTCGGACGACCGGTCTGTGGGGCGGGGATCGCGCCTCCTTCGCGCGCGGACGAACCCCGCTTTGCGCCGCCCGTCGGAATGCGCAGACGCTGGCCGGCCCGGATCTGGGCAGGATCGCGAATCTCGTTGTAGCGTGCCAGCTCCTCCACGCTCACCCCGTACTGGCGGGCAATGCGGAAGAGGGTTTCCCCCGGACGGACCACGTGCACCGGCGCGGCTGCCAGAGCGGCATGGGGGTACAGGTGCGAGAAGATCTGCCAGGCAGCGGCCGAACCGTTCAGGCGGAGTCCCACCTCCCAGCCCGTCATTGCGGCCGCGACCACCAGGATGGTTGCCAGGATCCCGCGAGCGACACCCGAGACCCCGTTCCAGGGAGAGGGTCTCGCCTGATGTTCCCGGGGAGGCGCGGTGGGGGCCGGAGCGGTATGGCGCACGGGACGGGTCACCTGCCCGAATCAGAACAACATGCCGGCGGCACCGCCCAGGGCACCCAGGAGGAAACCCAGCAGCATGCGGGGGCCGAGATGAGCCAGGGGGGTCGGCTGGCCGGGGAACAACAAGTGTCCCAGTACGCTGCCGGTGAGGACGTAGAGCAGGCCGGCGAGGCCGCCGTGGAGCCAGCCGCGGCGCTCGGCCGCCCGGGCGGAGACCGCCCCGCCCGCCGCCACCGCCAGCATGCCGGTGTAATACAGCGCGGTCTCCAGGTGGTACTCGTTGATGGCCGTGAAATACACGGCCAGCGCCAATCCACCCGACACCAGCCACACCAGTAGCAACGACATCGCGGCACCGCCCAGCACGGCCTTGACGTGAAAATCGGGCGCGGCGTACGGGGGGCGGCGGGCTTCAGCTCCCTGCATGGCCCGTTCCTCCTCGGTCGCCGGCGACAACGGACGGTCGCCCGGCGCGAAGGTCCACGGCTGCCTCTTCCAGAGGGTCTCCGGGAGTGAACTTTACGCGGAGGCCGCGGTGAGTAGAACCGGGGCGGTAGACCCAACAAAGAAGCGAGCCGTCAAGAAAAGAAGCGGGGGAGGATTCACACCCACCCCGCTTCTATCCATGGTTTCCCGCCCGCGGCACGCGCAGGCAGGTATCAGGGGACCGGCCGGCGAGCGGTCCCGCGATGGGGGAACCGAACATCCGTGACCCGGTATCGGTAGTACCGGCCCCGACCGGCCGCCAAAAGGGCAGCGACGGGGTCCCGGCTGCGGTGCCTCGGGGCGGGTGACCGCCAGCCAGCACCGCGGCCGCAACCCTAGTCTCTCCGCGGCCCCCCACCGGCACGCTAGCAACATCAAGATCGGTCCCAGTCCGGTTGCCACGCCGGCAACCTCACGATCGGCGCGAGCGCGCGGCGGTGAGCCGCTCCTGGAGCCAGTCCTGCCACGGCCTGAGCTGGTGTATGACGCCCTCGTCCGCCAGGTTCAGCCGCAGGGGCGTAATGGAGATCAGGCCGGCGCGCACCGCGCCCACGTCGGTGTCGGCGGGTTGCGGGTCTTCCACCGGGTCGCCCGCCAGCCAGTAGTAGGTACGACCGCGCGGGTCCACGCGCCGCTCGAAGCGGTCGCGATAGCTGCGCCTGCTGAGGCGGGTGACGGCGACCCCCGCCACCGCCCCGTCAGGCACCGGCGGGACGTTCACGTTGAGCAGGACGCCCGGCGGAAGGCCCCGGTCCATCACCAGTTCCACCAGCTGCGCGGTGAAGGCGGCCGCCGGGCGGTAGTCCGGGTTCTCCCAGGCCGCCAGGCTGACGGCGATGGCCGGGACCCCGAGGATGACACCCTCGATGGCCGCGGAGACGGTACCCGAGTAGAGCACGTCCAGACCCAGGTTGCCGCCGCGATTGATCCCCGAGATGACCAGGTCGGCCGGGCCCGGCAGCACGGCCAGCATGCCGATCTTCGTGCAGTCGGCGGGTGTCCCGTTGACGGCGTAGACCGGGGACTCGGCGCCGGGGATGTCGACCTCCTCGATATACAGGGGTTTGTGCAGGGTGATGGCGTGACCCGAGGCGCTGCGCTGGCGGTCGGGAGCCACCACGTAGACTTCCGCGCCGGGCATGCGCTCCAGCGTCGCGCGCAGGGTCTGCAGGCCGGCGCTGTAGACGCCGTCGTCGTTGACCAGGAGGATACGCAAGGCCCTGGCCCCCCACCCGTCCCTCTTCCGGCCACCACAATTTGAG
>QGUQ01000441.1 GCA_003242195.1 Bacillota bacterium
CCGATGCACGTTCGCTGGGGCACATGTTTCGGCACGCTGCACCACCTCAGCTTGCGCCCTCACCGGCAGTGCCGTGGTCGCCGGCCTCGCCGGCGGCCTCCCCGGCTCCGGGCACCGGCTCGTCAAATTCTGCCGATCCCTCGCCGTCCTCGTCCTCCCGGCCCCTACGGCCGAGGCCGGCCAGCACGGCATCGATGTCCCACTCGTCGGCCTTCCCCAGCAGCTCGCCGGCCTGGGACTCGGCGTGGATGTCGATCTTCCAACCCGTCAGCCGCGCCGCCAGCCGAGCGTTCTGCCCCTCCTTGCCGATGGCCAGGGAGAGCTGGTGGTCCGGCACGACCACGCGGGCCACCCGTTCCTCCGGCTCCAGGACGACCCGCGTCACCTTGGCCGGGGAGAGGGCATTGGCCACGAACTCCTCGGGGTCCTCCGCCCAGCGGATGACATCGATGCGCTCGCCCCGGAGCTCGGCCACCACCGCCTGCACCCGGATGCCGCGCGGTCCGACGCAGGCCCCCACCGGGTCGACCCGCTCGTCCCGGGAGTCCACGGCGATCTTCGCCCGGGTGCCCGGCTCCCGCACGGCGGCCTTGATCTCCACGATGCCGTCGTGGATCTCGGGCACTTCCAGCTCGAAGAGCCGCTTGAGCAGGTTCGGGTGGGAGCGGGAGATCAGGATCTGCGGCCCCTTGGGCGTCTTCTTGACCTCGACGATGTAGACCTTGATCCGATCGCCCTGGCGGTAGCGCTCTCCCGGGATCTGCTCCGAGGGGAAGAGCACCGTCTCCGTCCGGCCCAGGTCGACGAACACGTTACGCCCCTGGACGCGCTGGACGACGCCGGTCACGATGTCGCCCTCGCGGGCGATGAACTCCTCATAGATCAGGTCGCGCTCGGCCTCGCGGATCCGCTGCATGACCACCTGCTTGGCCGTCTGGGCGGCGATGCGGCCGAAGTCGCGCGGCGTGACCTCCTGCTCCACCACGTCCCCGGGTCGGTACCCGGGGTCGATCTCCCGGGCCTCGGCCAGGCTGATCTGGGTGGCGGGGTCTTCGGCCTCCTCCACCACCTCCCGCCTGGCCACGACCCGGATCTCGCCCGTGTCCCGGTCGATGCGGACGACCACGTTCTGGCTCGTGCCGAAATTACGGCGATAGGCCGCCAGCAACGCCGCCTCGATGGCCTCCAGCAGGGTGTCCTTGTCGATCCCCTTCTCCCGTTCGAGGTCCTCGAGCGCCTCGATGAACTCGGCATTCATGCGCGGCCAGGCGCCTCCTTTCCCATTCACAGCTCCACATGCAGCCGGGCCTTGGCCACCTGCTCCCGTGGGATGCGGTGCTCGCCCTCTTCATCCGCCACGACCACCGCTCCCCCCTCGAGGCCGCACAGGCGCCCGACGAAGCGGCGGCGGCCGTCAACGGGGCCGAAGGTCGTGACCTCCACCGTCCGCCCGCTGAACCAGTGGAACTCGCGATCGTTCTTCAACGTCCGATCGAGGCCGGGGGACATCACCTCGAGCACGAACTCGGGGTCGAGCCCCTCCACCCCCTCGAGGAGCGGATCCAGCGCCTCGCTAAAGGCCGCGCACTCGTCCATGGTCACCCCGCCCCGCCGGTCTACCGTGCACCGGAGGAACCAGCGGCCGCCCTCGCGCTCGTACTCGACGTCCAGCAGCACGAGGCCCCGCGCCTCGGCCAGGGGGCCGGCGATCTCCTCGACCCGTTCCAGCACGCGTCTCCGGTTCAATGCCCGCTTGCCCTCCCCGACGCGGTCTCCCCCATAAACGATGGAAAAGAGTGGGCCCACGACCCACTCTCCACGGGACCACCGCTCGTTCGGCACCGGTCTCCGCCGGGCGGCCCCGGAGCCGCCACGACCCGCGACCGGCGCAAAAGCAACGCTAGCGCCTCTCCGGGCGCCGTCTTGCCGCCAGTATAGCACAGACACCCGGGATCGGCAAGCAGCGGTACAACACCTCCGCGACGGCGAGGGGCCGGCGCTCAACCCCCGAAACCCGCCGCGGCCAGGAAGAAGGGATTGATCGCCCAGGCCACCACGCCCGCCAGCAGCATCCAGCCGATGGCCATCACCAGGCGCCGGGTCAGCCCCGTACCGCGGGCGCCTCGCCGGGTGATGGGTACCAGCACCAGGGCGCTGGCCACCGACGCCAGGACGGTCCCGTAGGCCGCCTGGTCGACGGC
>QGUQ01000069.1 GCA_003242195.1 Bacillota bacterium
ACGCTGGAGGAGCTGCTGCAGGCGGCCCTGGACCCCGCCGGCAACGGGGAGGAACCGGAGGTCGAGCTGGCCGACACCGACGTCGTCCAGCTCCTCTACACCTCCGGTACCACGGCGGCGCCCAAGGGCGCCATGATGACCCACCGCGCCCTCTTGGCCGAGTACGTCAGCTGCATCATCGAGCTGGACCAGGGTCCGCAGGATCGCAGCCTCAACGCCCTGCCCCTCTACCACTCCGCCCAGATGCACGTCTTCCTGATGCCCCAGCTCCTGGTCGGGGCCACCAACGTCATCCTGCCGGGGCCGGCGCCGGAGGCCTGCCTCCCGCTGATCGAACGGGAGCGGATCACGTCCATGTTCGCCCCGCCCACGGTGTGGATCAACTTCCTCCGCCACCCCGACTTCGACCGCTACGATCTCTCCAGCCTCCAGAAGCTGTACTACGGTGCCTCCATCATGCCCGTCCCGGTGCTGGAGGAACTGCGCCGCCGCCTGCCCGGCGCCCGTCCCTACAACTGTTACGGGCAGAGCGAGATAGCGCCCCTGGCCACCGTCCTGCGCCCGGAGGACCACGACGCGCGGCCGGCGTCGGCGGGGCGGCCGGTCTTCCACGTGGAGACCCGGGTGGTGGACGAGCAGATGCGGGATGTGCCGCCGGGCCAGCTGGGGGAGATCGTCCACCGCTCGCCCCAGCTCCTGGTGGGGTACTGGGACAAACCCGAGGAGACCGAGGAGGCCTTCGAGGGCGGCTGGTTCCACTCCGGGGACCTGGGCTACGTGGACGAAGAGGGCTACCTCTACGTGGTCGACCGCATCAAGGACGTGATCAACACCGGCGGCGTGCTGGTGGCCAGCCGCGAGGTGGAGGAAGCGTTGTACACCCACCCGGCCGTCTCCGAGGTGGCGGTGATCGCCCTGCCCGATCCCAAGTGGATCGAGGCGGTGACGGCGGTGGTGGTGCTCAAGCGGGGCGCCACGGCCACGGCGGAGGACCTCATCGAGCATGTCCGCCAGCGCCTGGCGCCCTTCAAGGTGCCCAAGCGGGTGATCTTCGTGGACGACCTGCCCCGCAACGCCTCCGGCAAGATCCTCAAGCGGGAATTGCGGGCTCGGTTCGCGAAGGAGGTGCAGCAATCCGATTCTGCCAACACGGTCGCCCGGAAGGAGGGGTAAGGCATGGGAGAACCCGTCATCGTCGAAGCGGTGCGCACGCCCTTCGGCCGGCGGGAGGGCGTGCACCGCAGCACCCGTCCCGATAAGCTCCTCGCCCTGGCCCTGAGGGGCTTGCTGGAGCGGGCGGGGATCGAACCGGAGCAAGTGGACGACGTCATCACCGGCTGCGTGACCCAGGCCGGCGAGCAGGGTGCCAACGTGGGACGCCTGGGCGTGCTGCTGGCCGGGTTCCCCGTGACGGTGCCGGCGGTGAGCCTCAACCGCATGTGCGGTTCCAGCCAGCAGGCGGTGCACTTCGCCGCCCAGGCCATCGCCGCCGGCGATGCCCGCTACGTCATCGCCGCCGGCGTGGAGAGCATGACCCGGGTGCCCATGTTCAGCGACATCCGGGGCGGTTTCGAGACGCTCAACCCCGAGCTCTTCCAGCGCTACGAGCTGATCCACCAGGGAGAGAGCGCCGAGCGCATCGCCGAGAAGTGGGGCATCACCCGCCGGGAGGCCGACGAGTACTCGGCCGAGAGCCACCGCCGGGCCAGCGCCGCCGCCCGGGAGGGACGGAACCGAGAGATCGTGCCCGTGGAGGGCCTCGACCCCGAGGGCAACCCCGTCACCGTCACGCGGGATGAGGGCATCCGCGACCACGTGGACCTGGAGCGCATGGCCGCCCTGCCCCTGGCCTTCCGGCCCGAGGGCAAGGGGATCGTGACGGCGGGCAACGCCAGCCAGATCTCCGACGGCGCCGCGGCCGTGCTGGTGGCCGACCGGGAGGCAGCCCTGGCCGAGGGGCTGCGGCCCCGCGCCCGGTTCCGCGCCCGGGTGGTGGTCGGGGACGACCCGACGATGCAGCTGACCGGCGTCATCCCCGCCACCCGCAAGGCGTTGGAGCAGGCCGGACTCACCCTGAAGGACATCGACTGGATCGAGATCAACGAGGCCTTCGCCACGGTGGTCCTGGCCTGGGCACGGGAGTTCGACCCCGACATGAGCAAGGTCAACCCGTGGGGCGGTGCCATCGCCCACGGTCACCCGCTGGGCGCTACCGGCGCCGGCTTGATGGCCAAGATGCTGGCCGGCCTCGAAGCCACCGGCGGCCAGTTCGGTCTACAGGTGATGTGCATCGGCCACGGCCAGGCGACGGCGACCATCATCGAGCGGCTCGAGTAAAGACCGCCATCGATCTCCTTTCACATTGCAATCACACTGCTCACCGCGCCGCCCCGCCGGGTCACGGTGGGCTTCATCGCCTTGCCCATCGCGGCCCGGCCGCCGGGCGGATGTCGCAGCGACCGGAAGGAGGCAGGTCCATGGAGCTCAAAGACGCAACCTTCCTCGTCACCGGCGGCGGGTCCGGCCTGGGGGCCGCGACCGCGGAGTTGCTGGCCGAATCGGGGGCCAACGTCGTCATCGCCGACATCAACCACGAGGCCGGTCAGGCCGTGGCGGCCAAAATCGGGCAGCGAGCCCGGTTCGTCCCCACCGATGTCACCGACCCGGAGAGTGTACAGCAGGCGGTGCGCACGGCCGTGGAGTCCTTCGGCGGCCTCCACGGCGCCATCAACTGCGCCGGCATCGCCATCGCCGAGAAGGTGTTGGGCCGCAACGGGCCCCACGACCTGGACCGCTTCCGCCGGGTCATCGAGGTCAACCTGGTGGGGACCTTCAACGTGATCCGGCTGGCGGCGGCCGTGATGGCGGAGGCCGAGCCCAACGCGGAAGGCGAGCGGGGCGTCATCGTCAACACCGCCTCGGTGGCCGCCTTCGACGGGCAGATCGGCCAGCCCGCCTACTCCGCCTCCAAGGGCGGCGTGGCCGCCATGACCTTGCCCGTGGCGCGGGAGCTGGCCCGCTACGGGATCCGGGTGGTGGCCATCGCGCCGGGCATCTTCGACACGCCCATGATGGCCGGCCTGCCCGAGCCCGCCCGCAAGTCCCTGGAACAGCAGGTACCCTTCCCTTCCCGCCTGGGCCGGCCGCGGGAGTACGCCCTGCTGGTCCGACACATCATCGAGAACCCCATGCTGAACGGAGAGGTCATCCGGCTGGACGGGGCGCTGCGGATGGGGCCGCGTTGAGGCGCGGCCCCGCCCTGCCGCCCATGCTGGTCCGGATTGGATGGGAGGAGCCGGGAGTGGACCCGCGTATCGAGCGTTTCGCCCGGGTGCTGACGGAATTCTCCTTGCCGCTGGCGCCCGGCGACTACTTCGTCATCATCGCCCCCCCGCTGGCGGGGGACCTGGTCAGGGCCGTCTACCGGCACGCCGTGCGCAAGGGCGCCCATGTGGACGTCCACGGCGTGCTGCCCGGCTTGCGGGAGATCTTCTTCAAGGAAGCCTCGGAGGAGCAGCTCCGGTTCGTCAGCCCCGTGGAGCGCTTCTTGCTGGAGCAGGCCAGGCACCTGCTGTCCATCAACGCGCCCCTCAACTTGAAGGAACTGAGCAACGTCCCGCCCGACCGGGTGGCCGCGACCAACGCCGCCCGCTCCGAGCTGATGCGCCGGTTCATGGAACGCTCCGCCACGGAGGAGCTGCGCTGGTGCACCACCGTGTTTCCGGTGCCCGCACTGGCTCAGGAGGCCGGGATGTCGGTGTCCGAGTACGAGGACTTCGTCTTCGAGGCCGGCTTCCTCCACCTGGACGATCCCGTGGCCGCCTGGCAGGAGCAGCAGCGCCGCCAGCAACGGCTGATCGAGTTCCTCTCCACGGTCCGGGAGCTCCGGTTCGTGGCCCAAGACACCGACCTCCGCGTCGGCGTGGCAGGCCGTACGTGGATCAGCGCCCACGGCACCCACAACTTCCCCGACGGCGAGGTCTACACCGGGCCGGTGGAGGACCAGGTGACGGGCACCGTCCGCTTCACCTACCCGGGCATCTACATGGGCCGTGAGGTCACCGACGTGCGGCTGACCTTCGAGGCCGGCCGGGTGGTGGAAGCCAAGGCGGCGGCGGGTGAGGAGTTCCTCCAGGCCATGCTGGACACGGACGAGGGGGCCCGCCGGGTCGGCGAGATCGCCCTGGGGACGAATTACTCCATCACCCGGTTCGTGAAGAACACGCTGTTCGACGAGAAGATCGGCGGCACCATGCACCTGGCCCTGGGGGCCAGTTACCCGGAGACCGGCGGGACGAACCGTTCCGCCATCCACTGGGACCTGGTCTGCGACCTCCGGGACGGCGGCGAGGTCTACGCGGACGGCAAGCTGATCCTCCGCAACGGGCGCTTCGTGGACGGCCTGTGGTAGGATGGAGGCCCACCCGCGGCAGGACCAGGCCTGCCGCACAAGGCCTCGAGTGGGATCCTAGGAGGGGCATGGGGGCCGGCCTCCCCGCGGGTGGCCGGCCCCCGATGTTCGTCGCTTCGTCCCGCGCCGGGACGGCGGCCGTCAGTCCCCATCGGGTTCACACACCAGGTGGACGACACCCGCCGGATTGCTGATCCAGAACCCCGAGAAACCTGGCGGTAGAGGCTCCACGGCATCCCGCCGCGGGACGCCGTGCCGGGCCAGGTGCCGGGCGGCGGCGTCGAGGTCGTCCGCCACCACTTCCAGCCAGAGCTCGGGCAGCGCCCGTTGGGGCACGGGATCGAGCCACAGGCGCATGGGGCCGAACTCCACCCAGTGCGTTCCCCTCTCGGTGGTGTGGACGGGCAGGCCGAGGACATCCCGGTAGAAGGTCACCGTCTCCTCCAGCCGGTCAACGGGCATCTTCAGGGAGATGTTGCGGCCCGCCCGGAACCGCGGGAGGCCGTCACCAGGCACCGAGGGTCCCTCCCCGTCCTTGATCTGTGGGCCCACCGTCCAGCGATGAAGGCCTGCCCACCATTACGCGTTTTCCCTGCCCTCCCCCTTTCGCGGGGGTCCTTATCCTTCCAGTGCGGTATCCCCCTTGGGCGCGTCCGTATCCCCTTCAGACCGTTCCCCCGTTCTCCTCGCCGGCAAACGGCCCGCCCGCCGCAGCGCCTCACGCAGCAGGTACTCGATCTGGCCATTCACGCTGCGCCACTCGTCGGCCGCCCATCGTTGGATGGCCTCGTAGATCTCCGGATCGATCCGTAGAAGGAACCGCTTTTTCTCCGCCACGGGGCTCTCACATCCCGTTCCCGGCGCCGGCCACCGGGCCTACGTCGCCCGTCACCGCCCGCCCGACGGGGCCGCCAGGACAGGGGCGACCGTCCTGCCCGCCCGTGCGGGCCTGCCCGTCGCCCAGCATCGCGACCTTCTTCCTCTTTTCGCTGGCGCTCAGTACAGCGTGCCGGCGTTGATCACCGGCTGCGCCGACCGCTCGCTGACGATGGCCACCATCAGGTTGTTGATCATGTTGGCGCGCCGCTCGTCGTCCAGCTCGATCACGCCCTGGCGCTGCAGCTCCGCGATGGCCATCTCGACCATGCCCACGGCACCCTCGACGATCTTCTTCCGCGCCGCCACCACGGCCTCGGCCTGCTGCCGCTGCAGCATGGCGTGGGCGATCTCCGGGGCGTACGCCAGGTGGGTCAGGCGGGCATCGATCACCTCCACCCCGGCGACCGCCAGGCGCTCCTGCAGCTCCTTGGCCAGGTCCGCGGACACTTCGTCGGTGTTGCCGCGGAGCGAGGGCGCGTTGTCGTCCTCGAAGGTGTCATAGGGGTACTGGCTGGCGATGTGGCGCAGGGCCGTCTCGCTCTGGATCTTGACGAACTCCTCGTAATGGTCCACCTCGAACAGCGCCTTGGCAGCATCGACGACCCGCCACACCACCACCGCGGCGATCTCGATGGGGTTGCCACGATAGTCGTTGACTTTCAAGCGGTCGCTGTCGAAGTTCCGGACCCGCAGGGAGACGGCCGGCTTGGAGGTCAGGGGAACCGTCCACCACCAGCCGCTTTCGCGCAACGTCCCCAGGTACCGGCCGAAGAAGATGATCGACCGGGAAAGGTTCGGCTGGACGACGACGAACCCGGAGGCCAGGATCATGGCGGTCACATATACCAGCACGCTTACGATGATGTCCACCACCGCATGGCCCAGGAGGGTTCCCGCATTCCCCGTGGACGCCATGACGCCGCGGACGAACCCGTACACGCCCCCTGCGGCCAGCACCAGTACCACCAAGAGCCCCAGGACTCCCGGCAGGGCGCGGGCACGAATCTCCTGCATCTTGTCTGAACCTCCCCGGCGCGAGCACCGCTTCCGGCGCCCCGCGCGTATATCGTCGTGATATCATTTCGCTATCCGAACGGTATCTCCTGCGGGGGCCCCATCGCTCCCTCGCTGGGACTCGACGCCGGCCCCCGGTCTGGACCCCGTGCCTCCGCCGACTGCAACCTGCGCCGTCTGGCACGTCCTCGAGTTCGGCCGGACCCGTCTCCTCAAGCAGATCGAAAGCCTTACCCCCGAGCGACTGGCAGCCCGGCCGTCGGGGTTTGGGCACCAGCCCCCAGGAGCTGAAGGACGAGTTTTGGCGGGACCGGGATGGCGAATACTTGCGGCAGGCCCGGGGCGAAACGGTGAGGAACCTGACTGTGACCTGGAGAGAGGCCCCACGCCGCGTGAGCGCCGTCGCTGATCGACCGTCAGCGCCCCTCGGATCGCAGGGGTGTGGAGGAGGCGCTAGCGTTTTCACGGCGTGGATTGCAGCGGTCAAAGGAGGAGCCGCATGGCTGAGAAAAAGCCGCCGAAGAAGGTCTCCGGACGCCCGGGCTCGCGCGCCAGTCAGGCCGGGGGCGAGGCCGCGGTGCTGGAGAAGATCGCCGCGATGCCCGAACCCTACCGCGCCATGGGAGAGCGCCTCCACGCTCTCATCATGCGCAGCGTTCCGGAGCTCCAGCCGACCCTGTGGTACGGCATGCCGGCGTACAGGAAGGACGGCAAGGTCATCTGCTTCTTCCGCGCGGATAAGAACATGACCTTCGGCCTCACCGACAACGCGAACCTCGTTCGCGAGGAAGGCGCGTCCCACCAGCTCATGGCATGCGCCTGGTACCTCATTGCGCTGGACGACGCGACCGAGGCCAAGGTTTCCGCCATCGTCCGCCAGGCCGCGAGCTGAGAGCACGCCGTTGGGAGATTCCCATCCGTGAATCGCCTCGGCCGACGCCTTGTCGTAACGGGCAATGACGCCCTCCACGTTATCTAGTCTCGTCCAGTGCTGGACTACAAGAACCTTCGAGTTATTGGTTTCAAGAGCACCACTGCTCAACAAGGTGTGCGTTCAGCGTGTGCTGTTATAGGCATAGCAAAAGGCCCCGACCGCTCGCTCCCGCGGTACCAGGGCCTGTGCCATGCAATTCTTGATCTTGGTGCCGGGGGCGGGAGTCGAACCCGCACGGGCTCGCGCCCAGCGGATTTTGAGTCCGCCTCGTCTACCAGTTCCGACACCCCGGCGCGCCGGTCGGTGCACGTCGCTACCACGGCACACGAATCGTAACACACAACGGGCCGCATCCTCAACCGTCGCCCGGCGGTTCCTCAAGACCCTATGCCCCCGCCAGCACCCGCATCAGCACCGGAGCGCGCGCGATCAGGTTGGGATGGACCCGCATCACCTGCCGCGCCAGCTCGTGGACGGTGCGGCGGATATCCCACTGCGCCTCCGGTTTGCCCCGCAGGTTGATCAGGTGATACAGCTGCCACAGGTCGAATTCGGCGCGCACGCGCCGCCGGTGGGCGTTGGTGACCACGTAGTGGGCCGCCAGGGGCAGGCCGGCGCGTACCAGCTGGTGGTACAGGCGCTCGCTGGCGTCCACCGCGCGGACCAGCACCTGCGCCAGACCGGCCTCCTGGATCCGCGGTGGCACGGTGATGCCGTGGTCGATGGTCGGCGCCTGGGCCGCGAAGTGGACCCGCCGGGAATGACGGAGCAACTGGTGCCAGTTGGCTTCCGAGACGTTGAACTCAGCGACGTAGCGGACGAACTTCAGAGCCTCCAACGGCAGGTCGTGCGTTCCGAGGCGCCGCACGGCGCGATCGAACAGGTCCAGTTTCTCCGCCGCTGACATCCGGGCAAGCACGGCTTCCGTCTCCGGCCAGCCCAGGGTGGCGTGTTGCGTGAGCCAGGCACCCAGCAGGCGGTCCAGGGCGCGCAGTTCGTCGGGAGTCGTGGTCACGTCGTGATCCCC
>QGUQ01000442.1 GCA_003242195.1 Bacillota bacterium
CGCCGACCGCCAGACGGCGGGTCGCGGCCGGATGCGCCGCTTCTGGTGGAGCCCCCCCGGCGGCCTGTGGATGTCCGTCGTCCTGCGGCCGCGGCTGCTCCCCGCCCAGCTGCCCGTTCTCACCCTCGCCGTGGCCGTGGCCGTGGCCGAGGCGATGGAGATCGTCGCCGGCCGGCCCGTCGGGCTGAAGTGGCCCAACGACGTGGAGATCGACGGCCGCAAGGTGGCAGGCATCCTCCTGGAGATGGCCGGGCAGCCGGACGGAACCGAATACGTCATCGCGGGCATTGGCGTCAACCTGGACGTTCGGGACGAACCCGTGCCGGAAGAACTCCGCGACCGGGTCACCTGGCTGGCGCGGGAGGCCGAGCGCCCGGTGACCCGCAACCGGCTGGCGGCCACGATCCTGGATCGGCTGGAGCGCCACTACGACGGCCTGCACCGGACGGGTCCCGATGCCGTCCTGGGGGCCTGGCGGGCGCGGGCGACCATCCTCGGGGAGCGGGTGCGGGTGATCCTGCCGACGGAGGAGGTCGCCGGCGTCGCCATCGACGTGGACCGGGACGGCGCTCTGCTCGTGGAGGTACCGGGGGACGGGCGCCGGCGGGTCCTGGCCGGGGACGTGCAGCGGGTCCGCCCGCTGTGACCGGCCCGGCAAGGGGGCACATGGCCATGGCACCGCGATCGGCACCATCGCGCCCGGGGCGGTCGGCGTTCGAGGATCCGATCCTGGTGGAGCGGTATGATGGCTGGTTCGACCGCTACCCCGCCGTCGTCGCCGCCGAGCTGGAAGCGATCCGCCAGCTCCTGCCGCCCCACGGCCGTCGGGTGGAAGTCGGCGTCGGTACGGGCCGCTTCGCCAGCGCCCTGGGCATCCGCCATGGCGTCGATCCCTCGGCGGCCATGCGCCGGCTGGCCCTCCGCCGTGGCGTGGAGGCCGTGGACGGCGTCGCCGAGCGCCTACCCTATGGAAACGCTTCCTTCGACGCCGTCCTCATGGTGACGACGGACTGCTTCATCGATGACCTCGACGCCGCCTTCCGCGAGACCTGTCGCGTGCTCCGGCCCGGCGGCGTCGCGGTGGTGGCTCTGATCGACCGGGATAGCCCGCTGGGACGCCTGTATCAGCAGCAGAGGGAAAGTGATCCCTTCCTCCGCGAGGCCCGCTTCCGCAGCGTCGGGGAGATCACCGCCGCCATGGAGCGGGCGGGTCTCGTGGATTTCGCGTTCCGCCAGACCCTGTTCCGCTTCCCCGATCAGGTGACGGACGACGAGCCGGTGCGGGAGGGCCACGGTGAGGGGTCCTTCGTCGTTGTCCGCGGCCGCAAGCCCCTGGCCAGCCTGCCGCTCCCCGGGCCACTGGCCGCCGTTCGCCTGCGCAGGCGGCTCAACCGGTTCGCCATCGAGGTGGAGACCGCGGGGGCCGGTGCGCCCGGGGACGACCGCCTGGTGCTCCACCTACCCAACTCCGGACGAATGGAAGAGCTCCTCCAGCCCGGCGCCGAGGGCAGGGCGCGACTGCTCCCCGTTCCCGGCCGCCGCACGGCCGGCGACCTGCTCCTGGTGCGGTACGCCGGCCGCTGGGTGTCGGTGGACGCCCGCATGCCCAACCGCCTGTTCGCCGCCTGCCTGGAGGCGGCGTCGCTACCACCCTTCGCGGGCTACCAGCGCTGGCAGAGCGAGGTTCGCTGGGGCGCGGGCCGTATCGACTTCCTGCTGCGCCGGGGCGTGTCCCCGGGTGCGAGTCACCCCGACCCGGCCGGCGATGGGCGTCCCGATCTCTGCCTGGTGGAGACCAAGTCCTGCAATCTGGTCGAAGAGGGCGTCGCCCTCTTCCCCGACGCGCCCACGGTGCGGGGCGCCCGGCACCTGGACGAGCTCCGGCAGGCGGTCACGGAGGGACACCGCGCGGCGGTCGTCTGGTTCGTCCAACGCGACGACGCGTCGGTACTGCGGCCCCACCGCCGGGCCGACCCCGCCTTCGCCCGGGCCCTGGCCGAGGCAGTGGCCGGCGGCGTCGAGGCCTACGCCTACCGCTGCCTGGTGACGCCGGACGCCATCCACGTGCTGGAGCCCATCCCGGTAGAACCCTAGGGCCGCAGCCGTCCCCTTCCTTCCCCTGGAACACGCGGACGACCCGGACCGGCCACCCGCGCTAGGGACGGAACGGGGGAGGGGGGAAGACCCCCG
>QGUQ01000070.1 GCA_003242195.1 Bacillota bacterium
CACTGGGCGCTGTGGGGGTCGGCCCTCCTCTGGCTCGGCCAGTTCGCGGGCAGCTTCGCCAACTACTTCTGGCCCCGGAAGGCGGGCTTCTTCGGCCAGAAGATCAACATCGGCCCGGTGTCCAACTATCCGGTGGGCTCGGTGACCAAGTTCGACGCGGGCAAGTTTTACCTGGTGCACACGGAACAGGGCATGATCGCCCTCTACTGGCGCTGCACGCACCTGGGTTGCACGGTGCCGTGGAAGCCCGAGGAGCGGCCCGATGCCGGTGGCTGCTTCTGCTGCCCCTGCCACGGCTCGCAGTTCGATCGCGTGGGCGAGAAGATCGGCGGCCCCGCACCGCGCCCCCTGGATTACTTCCCGATCGAGATCGACGAGAACGGGAACATCTGGGTGGACACGGGTCGCCCGCAGCAGCGTGCTGCCTTTAGCCCGGACCAGTTGACACGGGTGTCCTGAGCTTGACCCTCGAGGGGGAAAGGTTTGGATGATCGAGGTCCTTGAATCCGTCGAACTCCTGGCCGTGGTGGTGGTCATCTTCCTCTGTCTCCTGGCCATCGACACGGTGGAGCGCTTCACGGGTCGGCCGCTGGAGCACCCGCTGGAAGATGAGCCCGAATGATTGGCGGCCCGAGGGAAAGGAGTAGCAGCCTTGAGAAAGCGCAAGGTCGTCGCCCTGACTCTGCTCTGGGTCCTGATCCTGATCTTGCAAGGCTACTGGCTCTTTGAAAGTGGCCGGCTGAGCCGTGCGGCGGAGCGGGAGCGCGCCCAACAGGCCGCGCGCGGCGCCGAGCTCTACGCCGCCAACTGCATGGCCTGCCATGGCCCGGAGGGCGAGGGCGTCACGGGCCCGCCGCTCAACCGGTCCGAGTTCCGGGCCGAGGGGCTTACGCCCGTCCAGATCGCGGCGACGGAAGAAATGCTCACCAAGGTGATCGCCCGCGGGCGGCCCGGCTTCGATCACCCGACCTGGCGGGTAGAGGGTGGCAAGGTCCACTCCTACACCCGGATGCCCACCTGGTCGGTAGAGGACAACGGGCCGCTCAACGAGCAGGAGATTCGCGACCTGGTCACCTTCATCATGTACGGCGACTGGAAGCAGCCGGGTAGGGCGCTCCAGCAGCATCCGGAGCTGACCCGGGTCAAGGTCACGGAGTATGCGACCAACCCCGAAACGGGCCAACAGGAGCAGCGGGAGCGGCCCGTCACGGCCGACGACCTGGACGTCGAGGCGGCCGGCCTGACGCCGGAGGAGAACCGGCAGGCCAAGGAGCTGTTCGTCCGGTACTGCCTGGCTTGCCATACCCTGGGCAGCTACGGCGGCGTGATCGGCCCCAACCTGACCCAGGCGGGCAACTGGTTGCCCAGCGTGGAGTTTGCCAAGCGCTGGATCAGCAACCCCCAGTCCTTTAAGCCGGAAGAGCGCATGCCGACGGTGTGGCACGGACAGGGCACGCCGATGGACCTGACGGAGGTCTTCCGCCAGGAAGCGGATAAGCTCCAGAGCCGCATGCCTCCCTTCGGCGAGACCCTGTCGGAAGAGCAGATCGACCTGCTGGCCCGCTTCCTCGTCGGGCTGGGCACCCAGGAGGGCGGCCAGGCTCAAGGCGGCGCCGCCGGCGGCACTTCCGGTTCCGGCGCGGGCGGCTCCTGAGCCGGGTCCCGGGTCCACCCGACAACCACATCGCGTCGCTGTCGGCACGGGACGTTCCGGATGGGCGTCCCGTGCTCGTCTTCCCCCATGTGGTATGCTGGTCCTGATCGGAGGAGGCTACGTTCATGCAGCGGCAGGATGACCACCGCGGCGTGCACTGGGTCGGCCGGCGGCCCTCGCCCGCGCCCTTTCCCTGGGCCTGGGCGGTAGGCTGCCTCACCCTGGGGCTCTGTGCGGGCGCTTTCTTTCGCTGGCGACAAATGACCGGAATCGGCGCCCTGGAGATGTTCGGTTTCTGGTGCCTGGTGGGTGCCGGGCTCGTCGCGGCACGGTTCTTCACGCTGCTGCAAGTGGGCGACGCGCGGGCCCGGCTCCTGGCGGCCCTCGACTCCCTGGGCGAACCCTGGACCGCCATGGCGGTGCCGCTCCCCTGGGCCGGTCGCGGCGGCCCCGAGTACCTGGTCCTCCGACCGGATGCCGCCTTCCTCCTCGGGCGCTCCGATCTCAGTGCATCCGTACGATCCCGCAAGGCCCGCCGCGCGTTGGCCCGGGCGGCGGCCGAGCTGGTCGAGCGAGGTAACCGCCTGTTGGAGGCGCTGCGGGGCGCCAGCGTGCCGCTCCCCTCGCGGGTCGACCACGTCCTGGTGCTGACGCGGAGACGGGTGGACGGCCCGGTGCTGGACAGCGGCGTCTGGCAGCTCAACCCGGAGCACGTGCGTTCCTTCCTCCGGCAGGCTCGCGCCCAGGGCACGGCTGGCTCGCCCCCGGACACGCAAGGGGCGGGGCTCCCGCCCGCCGAGGCGGCATCGCCAGCCGGGCTGCGGGAACGCCTCGAGGCCTGGTGGGAGGAACAGGCCGGTCGCCGGCGCCACTGACTTCCGGCCCGGGAGCACGCTCTCCCGGCGGCGGGCACGGCGTGCTGTACGGCCAGGAAGGCGGCAGCGGCGTACCCTCGGCCGTGCCGCCTGATGGGGCCGGGGGCCCATGTTGGTGTCGGGCAAGAAACTTGGTGTATGCGGGAAGGGCACAGGAAACGGCGCGTCACCGCTGCCATCCGTGCCCGGATGACACACCGGGAGGGTGCTAGCAAGAATCATGCCGTCGTTCCTGCAAGTGGCGCTTCTCATTGCCATCATCATCACGGCCGCCAAGGGGGCCGGCGCCCTGTCCAAGCGCCTGGGCCAGCCGGCCGTGTTCGGTGAGTTGCTGGCCGGCGTCCTGCTGGGCCCGACCCTGTTGAACCTGTTACACTGGCCCGTCTTCTCCGAGCCCCGGTACCTCGAACAGTTGGTCGGAGACCTGGCCGAGCTGGGGGTCATCTTCCTCATGTTCCTGGCCGGCCTGGAGACGGATCTGGCCGCCATGCGCCAGGTTGGCATGGCCGCCTTCTTCGGCGCCGTCGGTGGGGTCGCACTCCCCTTGCTGGCCGGAACGGTCATCGGCCTCGCCTTCGGCTTTCCCGCCTACGAAAGCCTCTACATCGGCACCATCCTGACGGCCACGTCCGTGAGCATCTCCGCCCAGACCCTGCTGGAAATGGGGCGCCTCCGCTCCCGCGAGGGCACCACCATCCTGGGCGCTGCGGTGATCGATGACATCATGGGCATCATCATCCTGTCCGTGGTGGTGGCGCTCCACCAGGCCGCCGGGGGCGGTGAAGCCACGGGGAGCCCCATCTGGTTCATCATCGCCCGCATGGTGCTCTTCTTCGCGGGTGCCGTGGTCCTGGGCCGCTGGCTGGTACCCGCGGTCCTTCGCTGGACAGAAAACTGGCCGGGCACGGAGCCGCAGCTGGCCGCCGCCATCATCCTGGGCCTGTTGTTCGCCGTGGCGGCCGAGGAGCTGGGTGGTGTGGCCGCCATCACCGGTTCCTACACCTTGGGTGCCCTCGTCAGCCTGCACCACGAGTTGAAGGAAGCCCTGGAGGAGAAGTTGGCCTCCCTCGCCTACGCGTTCCTGGTCCCCATCTTCTTCGTCAGCATCGGCCTGGAAACGGACCTGGCCAGTGCGGTCGCCGGGAGCGGCGTCGCGTTCCTGGTCCTGATCGTAGCGGCAGCCATCCTGACCAAGATTGTCGGGTCGGGGCTCGGCGTTCGGCCCTTCGGGTTCCCCTGGCCGGAGGCGATGCGAGTTGGGATCGGCATGGTGAGTCGTGGCGAGGTCGCCCTGATCGTGGCGGGCATCGGCTTGCAGTCCGGTGTCATTTCCGAGGCCGTGTTCTCGGTGATGGTGGTCATGACGCTGGTGACCACCCTCGTCACGCCGCCCCTCCTCCGGTGGTCCTTCGGCAGCGCGACCCCGCCGGGCCGGGAGCCGGTCGGTGCCCCGCAGGTCCTTGGCTCCCCCTCCGGCGAGACACGCTGACCCGCACGGCATCGCGATCGGCGACATGGGCAGCGGACGCGCCACGGATCCACCGGTTCGCAGCGACGGGAAACCAATGAGGGGCGCGGTGCCGACCACCGCGCCCCTCTGCTTGAGCTTCCTCTCGAGCATCCTCACACGCCGCCCGCGGGGAGAGCGAGGGCGCACCTTGGACCAACGCTAGAACCCGGCCATGGCCAGCGTCGACACTGACGTCCAGCGGAGGAACACATCGGGCCAGAAGGCCAGGGCCAGGGTGAAGAAGGCGCACACCGCCAGCACGGTCCATACCGGCGCCGGCACCTGCACGGGCGCGTCGGGCACCGGCTCCTTCTCCGAGGGTACCACGTACATGTACCGCACCAGGTTGTAGTAGTAGCCGACCGAGACCACGCTGTTCAGGGCGATGACCACCGGCAGCCAGTAGTTGCCGTCGGCGATCAGGGCCTGGAAGACCATCACCTTGGCCATGAAGCCGGCGGTCAGGGGCAATCCGATCAGGGAGACCAGGAACAGCACCAGCAGTGCAGCCAGTACGGGCTCGCGCCGTCCCAACCCGGCGTAGTCCCGTAGCTGCTCCCCCTCCCCCTGGGCCTGCAGGGCGGTGATGACCGCAAAGGCCCCGATGTTCATGAAGACGTAGGCCATCACGTAATACAGCACGGCCGGCCGGCTGAGGTCGCTGCCCGCGCCCACCGCGGCCAGGATGTATCCGGCGTGGGCGATGGAGGAGTAGGCCATGAGCCGCTTCACATCCACCTGGCGCAGGGCCGCCACGTTGGCCACCGTCATCGTCAGCACCGCCAGCAGGAGGAAGGCGGTCTGCCAGACCGCGCCGGCGTCCTCGAAAGCCGTGAAGAAAACGCGCACGATGGCGGCGAAGGCCGCGCCCTCGGAAGCCACCGCCAGGTAGGCGGTGATCGGTGTCGGGGCTCCCTGGTACGCGTCGGGGAGCCACAGGTGGAAGGGCACCGCTCCTGCCTTGAAACCGAGGCCGGCGATGACGAAGGCGGCTCCCAACACCAGCAACGGCCACGGACCCGCGTTGGTGCCCGCACCGGCCAGTTCCTGCACGCGCCGCGCCAGTTCCATCAGGTCAAAGGTGCCGGTCGCGCCGTACAGCAGGGAGATACCGAAGAGCAGGATCCCCGAGCTCAGCGCCCCGTTGAGGAAGTACTTCAACGAGGCTTCCTGGGAACGCGGGTCCTCCCGCATCAGGCCCGCCAGGGCGTAGGAGCTGAGGGACAGGAGCTCGAGCCCCACGTAGAAGGTGAGGAGGCTGGCCGCCCCGGCCATGAAGAGGGCGCCCGTCGTGGCCAGCAGCAGCAGGCAGAAGTACTCACCCGCCGCGATGCGGCGCCGCGCCACGTAGTCGATGGAGATCAGGGCGACCAGGGCCGTCGCGATCAGGAACACGGCCTTGAAGAAGGCGGCGAACCCGTCCCGGGCCACCATCCCCGCCAGGATCGTGCCTGCCTCGGGCGGCTCCCGCCGCACGGCCACCATGGCGGCCACGATGCCGGCCACCGCCAGATAGCCGATCCAATCCCGCCGCTCGCCAGGCTGCCGTTCCTCGCCGGCGAAGGCGTCGGCCAGTAGCACCAGCAGCGCCGTGGCGGCCAGGATGATCTCGGGCAAGATGAAGACCAGTTCGTCGGCGCGCAGGACCGGCATGCTCACATCCCTCCCAGCTTGGCGACGAACTGCGTGACCGGCGCGTTCAGGATCTCCATCAGCACGCCGGGGTACCAGAAGAGGACGAGCATGCCGGCGACCAGCGGAACGAACGTCACCAGCTCGCGGCCGGTCACGTCAGGCAAGCCCTCGTACTCCGGTCGGGGCCGGCCCATCGCCACCCGCTGCAGCATGGTCAGGTTATACATGGCGGCGCCCACAAGCCCGACCAGGGCACAGTAGACGGCCACCGGAAACACGGGCAGCGTCCCCATCAGGGAGAAGAACTCGCCGATGAAGGTGCTGAAGCCCGGCAAGCCCAGGTTGGCGAAGGCCGCGATGCCCAGGAAGGTAGCGCCGACAGGCGTCGTCCGGAACATGCCGCCCAGCTTGTCGAAATCACGGGTGTGGGTGCGATCGTACCAGAAGCCGACCAGCAAGAACAGCAGCGCCGAGGCCAGGCCGTGGGCGACCATCATGAACACCGCGGCCGACGAGGCCGCCTGGGCCGCCGAGGCGGCGATGGCCGGCTCCAGGCCCGCTGCCGGGGCGCCGGCGGCGGCCGCCAGGGCCAGGACCACGAAGCCCATCTGGCTCACCGACGAGTAGGCCACCAGCCGCTTGAAGTCCCGCTGGCCCAGGGCGGTGAAGGCGCCGTAGACGATCGCGATCACGCCGAAGGCCGCCAGCACGCCCGACAGCTCCCGGGCCACGTCGGGAAGCGTGGGCCACGTGATGCGCATCATGCCGTAGGTGCCCATCTTCAGCAGCACCGCGGCCAGGATCACGCTGATGGGCGTAGGCGCCTCCACGTGGGCGTCGGGCAGCCACGTGTGGACCGGCCACATGGGCGTCTTGATGGCGAAGCCTGCCAGCAGCAGGAAGAACAGGGGCACCTTCAGGGCCTCCGGCACGGCAGCAGGCGCGCGCTGGGCCAGCTCGATCATGTCGAAGCTGTTGGCGCCCGTCAGGAAGTACAGCGTCAAGATGCCCACGATGAGCACGATGCTGCCCACCAGCGTGTAGATGAAGAACTTGATCGCAGCGTAGTCACGGCGCGGCCCGCCCCAGATCCCGATGAGGAAGTACATCGGGATCAGAGACAGCTCGAAGAACACGTAGAACAGCAGGTAGTCCAGCGCCAGGAAGACGCCGAACATGCCGACGACCAGGAACTGCAGCAGCACCCAGTACTCCTTCGTCCGGTGCTCGATGTTCCACGACGCGATGGCGGCCAGCGGCGCCACCAGCGCCGTCAACGCCACCAGGGCGAGGGAGATCCCGTCCACGCCCAGGAAGTACTGGGCGCCCAGGCTGGGGATCCAGTCATAGCGCTCGACGAATTGCAGCCCCGGGACGGTCGGGTCGTACCCGGCCCAGACCGCTGCCACCAGCACCAGCGGCACCGCCAGCGTCACGGTTCCCAGCACGCGGATGGCCTGCTTGGCCTCCCGCGGCAGGAGCAGGGTGATCAGGGCCCCGAGCGCCGGCACCCCCAGGATCAGGCTCAGGTAGGGCAGCGACGCGCTCATCACTTCAGGCCTCCCGTCACTTGCAAGATCAGCAGGGTGAGGGCGACGACGCCGGCGAACAGCGTCAGCATGTAGGTGTGGACCAGGCCGGTGGACCAGCGACGGGTCACGTCTCCCACCCAGACCACGGCCCGCGCTACGCCGTTGACCAGGCCGTCGACCACCAGCCGATCGATGCCCGCCGCGAGCTTCGCCAGCAGCGCCGAGCCGCCCAGGACGACTTGCTCATAGGCCCAGTCGAAGAACCACTTCTCCCGGAGCACGTAATAGGGCGTCTCCAGGGCGGCGCGCAGGGTCCGGGTCGAGACCCAGCCCAGCCCGTAGACCACGATCCCGGCCAGGATGCCACCGACGGCGAAGAGCGTCCCCACCAGCACCACCAGGCTTTCGGGCTCGTGGGCGGCGGCGTGCTCGCCGTAGGTGATGAACTCCTGGACCGGCGCCCCGAACAGGGCGGGCGCCAGGAATCCCGCAGCGAGGGCCGGGATGGCCAGGAGGATCAGCGGCCACGTCATCTCCGGCCCGCCCTCGTGGGCATGCTCGTACCGTTCCGGATCGCGGGGCCGCCCGAAGAAGGTCAGTATCAGGGCCCGCGTCATGTAGAAGGCGGTCAGGCCCGCCGTCACGGCCCCGGCCCAGAACAGGGCGGGATACTGCGAGTGGTAGGCCGCCAGCAGGATCTCGTCCTTGGAATAGAAGCCGGAGAAGGGCCAGATCCCGGACAGGGCCAGCATGCCGATGAGGAAGGTCGCCGCGGTGACCTTCAACTTCCGCGCCAGCCCGCCCATCTCGTGCACATTCTGCGTGTGGACGGCGTGGATGACGACGCCCGAACCCAGGAACAGCAGGGCCTTGAAGAAGCCATGGGTCCACAGGTGGAACATGGCGGCGGTGTAGCCGCCGACGCCCAGGGCCATCACCATGTAGCCCAGCTGGCTGACCGTGGAATAGGCCAGCACCTTCTTGATGTCCGACTGCACGACGGCGATGGTGGCCGCCAGGAAGGC
>QGUQ01000443.1 GCA_003242195.1 Bacillota bacterium
AGCCCGTTCACGACACGGCTGCCGCCGCCCGGCAGGTGGCCGAGGCGGGCCGCACCGACCTGGCGGCCATCGCCAGCCGGGAGGCCGCCCGGCGGTACGGCCTGCAGGTCCTGGCGGAGGGCATCCAGGACGCCGCCGACAACGTGACCCGGTTCTACGTGATCGAGCGGGAAGCCGGGTCCACCGGACCGGGTACCGGTCCGGGCATGGAGCAGGTCTCGCCGGAGGAGGGCCACGGCACGTCCCGGATCCCGGCAGCCCGCGCCCCCGTGAAGACCAGCTTCATCTTCGTGGGCGAGGACCGGCCCGGAGCCCTCTACCACTGTCTCGGGGCCTTCGCCAAACGCAACCTCAACCTGACCAAGCTCACGGCCCGCCCCGACCGCGGGCGATCCTGGCAGTACATGTTCTTTGCCGACCTGGAGGGGTCGGTGGACGAACCGGCGGTGGCCGAGGCCCTCGACGAACTGCGCCGTCGCGCCACCTTCGTCCGGGTTCTGGGAAGCTATCCCGTGTACCGTGCCCTCCCGGCACCGCCCGGTTCCTCCCCATAGCCGCCTGCCGGGGCGAAGCGCCCTCAGGGAAGGCCTTTGCGAGACAAAGCGGTTGAGGTCCTGCGAAGTCGCCGATCGGGGTGCGAAAACAGAACAGGGCCGGGGCGCCGATCCCTCCGGACCGCGCCCCGGTCCCCGTGCATCCCTCTCGCTGGTGGATCCCCCGTGCACCTCTTCGCGGCGCAAGGCGGCATCCCCAAGCCTTGTTTTCCGGTGTCAGGAAACCCGTGCCTGGACCCCCGCCGGTTCGTGGAACTGCTCCTCCTCGGTGGAACCCTTGAGGGCCAAGGTGGACGACTGGCCGCCGGAGATGACCTCCGACACCCGGTCGAAGTACCCCGTACCCACCTCGCGCTGGTGGCGCGTGGCGGTGTAACCGAACTGCTCGAGCTCGAACTCGCGCTGCTGCAGGCGGACGTACGCGGTCATGCCCTCTTCCTTGTAGCCCTTGGCGAGCTCGAACATCGAGGCATTGAGGGCGTGGAAGCCGGCCAGGGTGATGAACTGGAACTTGTAGCCCATGGCCGCCAGCTCGCGTTGGAAGCGGGCGATGGTGTCGTCGTCCAGGTGCCGCTTCCAGTTGAAGGATGGCGAGCAGTTGTAAGCCAGGAGCTTGCCCGGGTACTCCCGGTGAATGGCCTCGGCGAACCGGCGCGCCTCCTCCAGGTCCGGGCGCGAGGTCTCGAACCAGAGCAGGTCGGCGTACGGCGCGTAGGCCAGCCCGCGGGCGATGGCCGCCTCCAGCCCGTTGCGCACCCGGAAGTACCCCTCCGGCGTCCGCTCGCCGGTGATGAACTCCCGGTCGTAGGGGTCCACGTCGCTGGTCAGCAGCGTGGCCCCCAGCGCGTCGGTGCGGGCGATGAGGATGGTCGGCACGCCGCACACGTCGGCCGCCAGGCGCGCCGCCGTCAGGGTGCGGATGAACTGGCGGGTCGGTACCAGCACCTTGCCGCCCATGTGGCCGCACTTCTTCTCCGAAGCCAGCTGGTCCTCAAAGTGGACGCCGGCCGCGCCGGCCTCGATCATCGCCTTCATGAGCTCGAAGGCGTTCAGCGGCCCGCCGAAGCCGGCCTCGGCGTCGGCGACGATGGGCGCCATCCAGTAGGTGCTGGCGTCTCCCTCCGCCCAGTGGATCTGGTCGGCCCGGCGCAGGGCGTTGTTGATGCGCCGGACGACGGCGGGCACGCTGTTGGCAGGGTAGAGGCTCTGGTCGGGGTACATCTGCTCCGCCAGGTTGTTGTCGGCCGCCACCTGCCAGCCGCTGAGGTAGATGGCCTTGAGGCCGGCCTTGACCATCTGTACGGCCTGGGCGCCGGTCAGCGCCCCCAGGGCGGCGACGTAGTCCTCCTCGTGGAGCAGCTCCCACAGGCGCCGGGCTCCCTGCTGGGCGAGGGTGTACTCGACCCGCACGGAGCCCCGGAGGCGCACTACGTCCTCAGCCGTGTAGTTGCGCCGGATCCCCTGCCACCGGGGGTCCTCCCGCCACTGGCGTTCCAGTTCCTCCGCCTCGCGGCGGATCCTCTCCTCCACCTCCACCGTCTCCCGCGTCTCCCCAGTTCCCGCCAAGGCTCATCCCTCCCCGAACTGCTGTCGCGTCCCGGGCCACGGGGCGCGTCACGGGCCTCGCGGC
>QGUQ01000071.1 GCA_003242195.1 Bacillota bacterium
CTCTAATTGTTCGGATCTTGGAGCCCAACCCGGTCGCCTGCCCCGGCCCGGCCCGGTCTGAAGTACAATTCCAGGGAGGCGGTGGCAACGGGGGTACGAGGAACGGTCCCGCGCCACGAACCGCGTGAAAGGCCGCCGCAAGAGGAGGTTTTGCCGTGTTCGTCGTCATCAACCGCATCAGGCCCCTTCCGGGAACGGAGGACCGCATCGAGCAGGCCTTCGCCCGTGCCTCGGGGATGAAGGGCGTGCCCGGCTGCCTGGGCTTCGAGTTCTGGCGCAGCCGCGAGGGCGGCGAGTACCTGGTGGTGACGCGCTGGGATTCCGAGGAGTCCTTCCGGGCCTGGCGTGAGAGCGAGCATTTCCGCCGCGCCCACCGGGACACGTCGGCCTCGGCCGGCGCCAGCAGCGAGCTGCTGGTCTACGAGGTGCTGCGGTCGGTGTGATCCAGGGCCCGTCCAGGACCTATTGACACCGCCCGCCGCTGGCGTATATTAGACCCCAAACCCATGACTGGCAAAGGCGCAGGGGAGGACGAGTACCCGGTGTCCGGCGCGGTTCCTGGAGCCGGGCCGGCGACCATCCGCCCAGAGAGCGGGACCTCGGGCTGGAAGTTCCGTGCGGGTGGGCCGAGGGAAAATCCCCTCCCCGACCGGCCGCCGGCGGCAAACCGGCGGGCCGGTCCGCCGCCGCCCGAAAGACCCGCCGCGGCGGGGGACGCAGCACCGGCATAGGTGTCGCCGTGCTCGCGCCGGGGCGCCGCGACGGGACCGAGTAGACGCGGCCGGATTCCCCCGTTGCCGGGACAGGGCATCACGCCGGGCCGGTTTCCCCCGCCGAGGGCGGGCCGGTGCGGGCGTCGTGCCTGGCGAGAGGGCCCGGGTACGGGGCCAATGAGGGTGGTACCGCGGGAAGCGAACGCCTCCCGTCCCTCCGTGGGACGGGAGGCTCCTTTTTTTGGGGGAGGTGCCGGACGGTGCAGCCGGTCGTTCTGTACGACACGACGCTCCGGGACGGGACCCAGCGTTCGGGGATCTCCCTGTCCCTGGCCGACAAGATCCGCATCGCCCGCCGCCTGGACGAGCTGGGCTTTCCCTACATCGAGGGCGGCTGGCCCGGATCCAATCCCAAGGACGCCGAGTTCTTCCGCGCCATGAAGGACCAGCCGCTCCGGCAGGCGCGCCTGGTGGCTTTCTCCAGCACCCGCCGCGCGGGCACGGAGGCGGACCGGGACCCGCTCCTGCGCGAGCTGCTGGCCGCGGGCACGCCGGCGGTCTGCATCGTGGGAAAGGCCTGGGATTTCCACGTCACCCACGCCCTGGAGACCACCCACGAGGAAAACCTGGCCATGGTCCGGGACACCGTCGCCTTCCTCAAGTCCCGGGGCAAGGAAGTGATCTTCGACGCCGAGCACTTCTTCGACGGGTTCCGTGCGGACCCGGCCTACGCCCTGGCGGTGGTGCGGGCGGCGGCCGAGGCGGGCGCCGACTGGGTCGTGCTGTGCGACACCAACGGCGGCACCCTGCCCGACCGCCTGGCGGAGATCGTCCGGGCGGTGCGCGGCGCCCTGGACGTACCGCTGGGCATCCACTGCCACGACGACAGCGGCGTCGCCGTCGCCAACTCCCTGGCGGCGGTGCGGGAGGGCTGCACCATGGTCCAAGGGACCATCAACGGGTACGGCGAGCGCTGCGGCAACGCCAACCTGATCCCCATCGCCGCCAACCTGCAACTGAAAATGGGCTACCGCTGCCTTCCCGAGGAGTCCCTGGGCCGCCTGACGGACCTGAGCCGCTTCGTCAGCGAGGTGGCCAACCTGGCCCACCGGGAGGAATGGCCCTATGTGGGCCGCAACGCCTTCGCCCACAAGGCCGGGATCCACGTCTCGGCGCTTCTGAAGCATCCCGCCCTGTACGAGCACGTGCCGCCGGATGCGGTGGGCAACGAGCGGCGGGTGCTGGTCTCCGAACTCAGCGGCCGGTCCAACCTGCGCTACCTGTTTGCCGGCCGCGACCTGGAGGAGGCCGAGGTCCGGGCGCTCCTGGACCGCATCAAGGCCCTGGAGCACGCCGGTTACCAGTTCGAGGGCGCCGAGGCGTCCCTGGAACTGCTGCTGGACGACCAGCGCGGTTTCGGCGATCGGCCGTTCGTCCTGGAATCCTTCCGGGTGACGGTGGAGCACGAGCCGGACCGCGGCTCGCGGGCCGAAGCCACCATCAAGGTGAGGGTCGGGGAGCGGCTGATCCACACGGCCGCCGAGGGCAACGGTCCCGTCAACGCGCTGGACGTCGCCCTGCGCAAGGCGCTGCGGGAGTGTTTCCCCCACTTGGACCAGGTCCGGCTGGTGGACTACAAGGTCCGCGTGCTGGAGGGCGATGCAGGCACGGGGGCGCGGGTGCGGGTTCTCGTCGAGTCCACCGACGGCCGGCGGCGCTGGGGCACGGTGGGCGTGTCGACGAACATCCTGGAGGCCTCGTGGCAGGCGCTAGCCGACGGCCTTCGCTACTACCTGGGCCGTACCCGGGAGCACGCACGGGCGGCGAGCCCCTCGTGAGGGCCCGCCGCCCGTGCCACCCCCGCGGCCTCAGACACCCCCGCGGGCTCAGAGCTCATCTCCCGCCGGTTCATCACAGGAACGGGGCTGGCCCGCTTCGTCCCTCGTGCGGAAGGACTGCCCGCAACCGCAGGTCTGCACCGCGTTGGGGTTGTGGATGGTGAAGCCCGACCCGGACAGGGATTCCACGTAATCGATCAGGGCCCCGCGCAAGAAGCGGGCGCTCATGGAGTCGACCACGACCCGCACGCCGTCCTGCTCGATGACGTGGTCGTCCTCTGCGCGCTGCGAGTCGAAGGCCAGGCCATAACTGAAGCCGCTGCAACCCCCGGGCTGGACGAACACGCGCAGGGCTAGATCGTCCCGCTTCCGCTGGGCCAGGAGCTCCTTGACCTTGCTCGCCGCCTCGGGCGTCAGGGTGATCATCGCGCCCACCTCGCAGGGCACCTGCCTTTCATACGAACTGCTTCTCCAGCTCGGCGAAGTCGGCCTCGTTCAGCGCCAGAGGCCGCGTCGCCAGCCCTTCCTCCGGGAAGCCCGGCAGCTGCTCCTCGAAGGTCGGCTTCTCCGTCTCGTACACCACGCCGATGACGAGGCCCCCGGTTTCGAGAACCTTCTGGATGGCCGCACGCCGGTCGTGACGGTCGTAGTTGGGGTCCTCGTCCAGGTTCACCAGGCGCTCCTTGAAGTAGTCGTAGGTGTTGACCTTGTTGAAGGTCACGCACGGACTGAAGACGTTCACCAGCGAGAAGCCTTTGTGGCGAATGGCCTTCTCGAAGACCTCCGCCATGTGGTTGATCTCGCCGGAGAAGGCCTGGGCGACGAAGGAACACCCCTGGGCCAGCGCCAGCTCCAGCGGCCGAATGGGCTCTTCGACCGAGCCGGAGGGCGACGTCTTCGTCTTCATGCCCTTGTCGCTGGTGGGCGCCAGCTGGCCCGTGGTCAGCCCGTAGATGTGGTTGTCCATGACGATATACGTGATGTCGATATTCCGGCGGATGGCGTGCAGCACGTGGCTCAGGCCGATCCCGTAGCCGTCGCCGTCGCCGCCCGCGGCGATCACCGTCAGCTCGCGGTTGGCCAGCTTGACGCCGGTGGCAACGGGCAGGGTACGGCCGTGCAGGCCGTGGAACCCGTAGGCGCCGAAGTACTGGGAGATCTTGCCCGAGCACCCGATGCCCGAGACCACGACGACCTCCTCGGGCTCCAGGCCCAGGTTGACCACCGCCCGCGTCAGGGCGTTCAGCACACCGTAGTCACCGCAACCCGGGCACCACGTGGGCCGCGCCGCCCGGAAGTCCGCAACCTTAGCCATTCAGCAACACCTCGCGCGCCCGGGAGTAGATCTCGCTGGCCAGGAACGGGTCCCCGTTGTACTTGTGGCAACCGTGCAGCTTCTCGTGGAAGCCAACCTCGCGCCGCAGGTACCCACCGAGCTGTCCCGTGTAGTTGTTCTCGACAACGAGCACCCTTGGCGCCGCGGCCAGATACTGCCGAACCTTCGCCTTGGGCAACGGGTACAGTGCCCGCAGGTGCAGGTGCCCTACTTTGTAGCCATCGGCGGCCAGCAGCTCGATGGCTTCCTGGATCCGGCCGATGGTGGAACCCCAGCCTACCACCAGCAGGTCCAGGTTCTCGACCGGCTCGTCCCCTTCATAGTCCACGTACTCGCTGAGATCCAGGCTATCCAGCTTGCGCATGCGCTTCTTCATCTGGATCTCGCGGGTGGAGGTGTCTTCGATCTCCTCCATGCCGGCCTCGTCGTGCTCGTTGCTCAACGCCACGAACCGGCCGTTCCGCATGCCCGGAATGGCGCGCGGGGAGATGCCGGACTCGGTCACCAGGTACCGCTTGTAGGCGCCCTTCTCCATCCGGTCCAGCTCTTCCTGGGTCAGAAGCGACCCCCGGTCGATGCGAACCCGGCTGTAGTCGAGACCGTCGATGGACGCACGGGACATGCCCAGCGACATGTCGGTCACCACGTACACCGGGCACTGGTACCGCTCGGCCAGATTGAAGGCCTCCGCGGTCAGGTAGAAGCAGTCCTCCACCGTCGCGGGCGCCAGCACGATGCGCGGGATCTCGCCGTGGGAACCGAACAGCAGCTCGTTCAGGTCGCTCTGCTCGGTCTTGGTGGGCAGACCGGTGGACGGGCCGCCCCGCATGACGTCGACCACCACCAGGGGCGTCTCGGAGATGCCGGCAAGCCCGATGGCCTCCTGCATCAGGGACAGGCCCGGCCCGGAGGTGGACGTCATGGCCCGCACGCCGGCATAGTTGGCGCCGATGGCCATGTTGATGGCGGCAATCTCGTCCTCCGCCTGGACCACGACGCCACCGTACTTGGGGAAATTGTTGATGAGCCAGTACATGATCTCGGTGGCCGGCGTGATGGGGTAAGCTGCAAGGAAGCGGCATCCTGCCGCCAGGGCGCCGAAGGCCACCGCCTCATTGCCCGAGAGGAACAGGTGCCGCCGGACTTCCGGAAGTTTCGGCAGCGTGGTCACCTGGCCGATGTGCTCGGCGCCGTACTCGTACCCCCGGCGCAGTGCCTCCATGTTGAGCTCCACGACCTTGCCGCCCTTGCTCCCGAATCGCGCCTCGATGGTCGGCCGGAACTCCTCCACGGGCAAGCCGACTACCGCCGCGGTGACACCCACGGCCACCATGTTCTTCATGATGGGATTACCCAGTTCCCGGGCGATCCGCGTCAGGGGCACGCCATAGAGGCGCACCTCGCGGCCCTCCGGAACCCTGGCCTTGAAGGCGTCGTCGTAGATGACGACACCGTCCCGGACCAGTTCGTGGAGGTTATGGTCGATGGTCTTCTGGTCGAAGGCGACCAGGACCTGGACCTCGTCACCGTGGTGGCGGATCAGGTGGTCCGCCGCGCGGACCTTGTAGTTGGTGTGGCCGCCCTTAATGAGGGACATGAAGTGCCGGTACTGATAAACGTAATAGCCCAGGCGGTTCAGGGTCTGGGAGAAGATTTCGCCGGTGCTGTCGATGCCCTCCCCCTGCTGCCCGCCGACCTTCCAGTTGAACTCACCCGCCAGCGTCCGGGGCGCACCGACCGCCCCATGGCGCAGCTCCCTGGCCACGACCTTCACCCCTTTTCCTAAAACCCAGTATACCAACTCCGCAGGCTTAAATTAATGAAGAAACCTTGAGAAGAAGGCCAGACCCCACGGCCCGCCGCCCTGTCGGGGCTGGCGGGTTCCGCTGCCTGGCCATCACCTTCGCCGGCAGGTGGCGCCGGCGGGTCAGCGTAGGGAGAGGAGCAGTCCGTTGGGGTCGTCCACGGGCTCGCGCTGGCTGATCATCTCGACGATCTTCTTCCGCGCCCGCAGGTCGCCGATGAGGACGGCGCCCACCAGCCTCCCGTCCAGAAAGAACAGGCGTTGGTACTGGCGATTCTCCCAATCCACGTGGGAGACGGCCTCCAGTCCGGGGTGGATCTCCGGCGTCGCCCCGATGGCGGTGATCTTCGAATCGAACAGGCCGCTGGAGTAGACGGGCACCTCCCGGTAGGGCTTGCGGGCGCCGGCCATGTTGGCGGCCGCTACCCGTCCGTGGACCATGGCGTTGTTCCATGTCCCCATTTGGTGGTGGCGTCCGATGGAGAGATCGAAGAACTCGGCCACGTCGCCGGCGGCAAAGACGTCGGGGTGCCCGGTCTGCAGGTACTCGTCGGTGACCACGCCGCTGCGGACCTCGATGCCGGTGCCCGCCAGCAGGTCGGTGTGATAGTCCAGGCCCAGCCCGCAACCCACCATGTCCGCTTCGATGGTTTGGCCGCCGGTGGTGGTCACCGCGCGCACCGTCCCGTCGGCGGCGTGGACCTCGGCCACCTCTTCGCCGTAGAGGATCTCGATGCCATGATCCCGGGCCAGCAGGTCCACCAGGCGGCCGCCCTCCTCATCCAGGATGCGGCGCAGCCAGCGCGGCCCCCGGATCAACCATGTCACGGCAAGGCCGCGGCGCCGGAACCCCTCGGCCAGCTCGTAGGCGATGAAGCTACCGCCTACGACCACCGCCCGCCGCGCCGTGGCAAAGCGCTCGATCATGCGCCGCGTGTCATCCAGCGTCTGGAAGTAGTACACCCCGTCCGTATCGGCGCCCGGCACCGGCAGGCGGCGGGGACGGCCGCCTGTGGCCACCAGCAGCTTGTCGAAGGGGATCTCCTCGTCGTGATCGGTGTACACGGTGTGTTCGTCCAGCTGGATCGACACCACGCGGGTCTCCAGCCGCAGGTCGATGCCCCGCTCGGCGTGCTGTCCCACCGACCGCATGAAGACCTTGTCCTCGGACACCGTGCCCTTAAGGTAATGGGGCAGGGAAACGCGGTTGTACAGGGGATACGGTTCCGCCGCAATGAGAGTGACGTGGCTGTGGGGATCGATCTGTTTGAGTTGCTCGGCCGCCGTGGTCCCGGCCACACCGTTCCCGATGACCACGTAACGCCTGGTCTCCGCCATCAACGTTCCTCCTCGCCGCGTCCGGCCCACCGCCCGACCCATCCCATGAAGAAGGCTCCTGTGCGGAACGGCCTACCGCCGCTCGTTACCGGATTTGCCGTATTGTGCAACCGTTTCCGGGTCTAGACCACATCCATTATGGTAACCCGGGTATCCGGCTGCAACCGCGAGGCCGCGGGGCCCGGGCCGGGCTTGCCGTTACGCGTGCAGGATCTGAGAGAGGAACCGGCGGGTGCGTTCGTGCCGGGGGCTCCGGAAGAAGAGGGCGGGCTCCGCTTGTTCCAGAATGGCACCCTGGTCCATGAAGCAGATTCGGTCCGCCACCTCCCGGGCAAATCCGACCTCGTGGGTGACCACGATCATGGTCATGCCCGAGCGCGCCAGTTCCCGCATCACGTCCAGCACTTCCTTGATCATCTCGGGATCCAGGGCCGAGGTCGGCTCGTCAAAGAGCATGATCCTGGGCTGCATGGCCAGGGCCCGGGCGATGGCGACCCGTTGCTGCTGTCCCCCCGAGAGCTGGGCCGGATACTTGTGGGCATGCCCTTCCAGGCCGACCCGCGCCAGCAGCTCCAGGGCCAGGGCCTCCGCCTGCCTGCGGGGCCAGCGCCGGACCCACACCGGGCCGAGGGTCACGTTCTGCAGCGCCGTCAGGTGCGGGAACAGGTTGAAGTGCTGGAAGACCATTCCCACCTCCCGGCGCACGGCCTCGATGCGGCCCAGGTCGGGACCGAGCTCGATCCCATCTACCACTATGCGGCCCTGCTGGACGGGTTCCAGGGCGTTGATGGTGCGGATGAAGGTGGACTTGCCGGAACCGGAAGGCCCCATGATCACCACCACCTCGCCCCGGCGCACGGTCAGGTTGACGCCCCGGAGCACGTGGACCGGGCCGAACCACTTGTGGACGCCCTGACACACGATCATGTCGGGCGTGTCCGGCGTGGCCGCCTGCGGGGTCGGCAGCTCGTTCACCCGCGCTCACCTCTCACCCAAGGCGGGCGCGCGGGCTTGACCCGCGCCCGCGCGTAACCACCGGTCTACCGTTCTCCGAGCCCCAGGCGCCGCTCCCGGCGCCGGCCGGGGGAGGGGCTGGCTCTTTTTACCATCTTCCCGCCCCCGCAACCCGCCCTAATATAGGTTGCCGCCTTTTGCTTTGAA
>QGUQ01000444.1 GCA_003242195.1 Bacillota bacterium
GTCCAACTTGCGCACCGCCGCCTCCAGGAGCGCGGCCACGGCCGCGGCATCCTGGACCCCGAGATCGCCGGTGTCGATGTGGATGGCGCGATCGGCCTTGAGGGCGAGCGCCTTGCGAAGAGCGTCGGTGGCCTCGGAGCCGCCCGCGGTGATCACCGTGACCGACTCCGCCGCACCCGCGTCCTTGAGCTGCAGAGCGAGCTCGAGGGCGTTCTGGTCGAAGGGGTTGATCACCAGCGGAGCGTCGCCGCGCTCCGGCTGCCGGCCGTCAGCGGCAATGCGGAACTTGCGCGCCGGCAGCTCGGGATCGAGGATCTGCTTGACCAGCACCACGACCTTCAGGCCCAAGTCCCTTCACCATCCCCTCCGGTTGTTCTCGCGTTGCCCGCCGCGCGGTGCTCCCTGCCGGCCGCCTCCACCTCGCCCGCCCGGGCCAGGCCATCCATGAATACGCGCACGAAGGCCTCGGCGATGTCGTCCGGACTGAGCCGCCCGTCGGGCGCGTACCAGCGGTAGATCCAGTTGCACGCGCCGAGGATGGCCAGGCATGCCGCGCCGGGGTCCACGGGCTTGAACTCGCCGGCCGCCACACCGTCGGCGATGAGCTGCGTCAGGCGCCGGGTGTAACGGCGGGTTTCGGCCCGCACCTTCTCCCCGTGCTCGGGCGGCAGGGCGTGGGACTCACGGAACAGGATGGTCAGCGTCTCCAGGTGCTCGGTGACGATCCGCACGTGGGCCCGGATGGCCGCCGCCAGCTGCTCCCGCTTCGATCCCCCGGAGGCTTCGATGCGGTCCAGCTCCGCATGGAACAGGCGCATCGTCTCGCCGGCAATCCGTAGCAGGAGAGCCTCCTTGCTCTTGATGTAGTGGTAGAGGCTGGCCTTCTGCAGGCCGACGGCGTCGGCGATATCCTGCATCGTCGTGGCGTAATAGCCCTTTTCTCGGAACAACTTGCGCGCTGCCTCGACGATCTCCTGCTCCCGCGTACCCATCGCCGGCCTCCCCTCGTCCCTGCCCTCCCCGGCGCGGTGCGGCAGGACCGGGGCCGGGCGGCCCGCCGGCGCGTCCGCCCGGCCAGCCGCCCCTGGGCGCTTCGGCACTTCGGTGTTTCGACCAACCGTTCGGTCGGGCCACTGGCATAAAAAGAGGAGCCGCGAAGCGACCTTTTTTGACATTCGCGGCTCCGACCCGTTCTCCTGCTCGACCGGGTCCTCCTGCCCGCCGGCGTGGGCACGCGGGGGTGGAGGGACCGGTGCTAGCGCTCCTGTCCCCCGTCCCCGCCTCCGCCCGCCTCGTCCGTACCGGCCGCCGGCTCCCGCAAGGTGGGCAGCACCTGTTCCTCGAAGTACTGGAGGTCGTCCGGGTCGAGGGCGTATACCCACGGCCCCTCGTTGGTGGTCACGTACCGGCCACCCGCTGCCGTCTCCTTCCCGACGCGCACGACCAGCTCCGGCGCCCCCTTGTCGGTAGAGCCGAAGCGCAACCGGATCTCCCCGTAGGGTTCGTCCAGCCCGTAGCGGCCCTGCTCCGCCGCCTCCCCGGCGCGGTCGGACACGACCTCCTCGGCCCGCCACTGGTGCAGGGCGAACCACAACTCCGCCAACTTCCCGCTATCCTGCTTGCCGGCGTCGCGCCCGTCCCGCCGCATCGTCCAGCTGGTGCCCGTCTCCTCCCGCTGGAAGGCCAGGCGTTCCTCTCCCCAGCGGATCTCCACCGCCCGCACGCGGTCGTCGGCGAAGGAAACGAACATCGTCTCTCGCAGTTCGTCGATGCTCATCTGCAGCGTGTCGGCCAGTTCGGAGGAAATCGTCCAGATCTTTTGCCCCCCCGCCACCCGCGCGTAGGTCCCGCTGCCGGTCAGGGGGCTGTCGCTGCCCAGCTCCAGCACCCGCGCCTCACCGGAGCCGGCGAAGCGGACGGTGATGCGCACGGAGGGCCGGTCCAGCCCGTACTCCCCCGGGTCGGCGGCCGTCTCCGCGATCACCCGTTCGGCCACCAGCCGCCGCAGGTTCTCGACGAGGGTCGAGGCGTACTCGCTGGCGACTGGAACGGGCCGGGGCCGGTGGACCCACCACCGGTCCGAAGACAGGAGCCCGCCGATCCGCCCGGCCGCCTCCGGGCCCTGGCCCCCGAGGGGCATTCGGGGGGGGGCCACCACCCCCGGGGGCGGCCCCGGGCGG
>QGUQ01000072.1 GCA_003242195.1 Bacillota bacterium
TCGTCGGGGTCGGCGACGATGGCGTACTGGCGGTCATCCAGCTCCACCAGGTCGACGACCACGAACTGATGCTCCTCGCCGTTCTCGTCCCGGAAGGTGACGATCCGGCGCTCCTCCGGCAGGTCCACCTGCTCAACACCACCTTCCCGGATCGGCGCTGGCTTGCGCCCTTCGCCGCGGGGCGCCTCCCGCGCCCGCCGCGCGTCCAGAAAACTTTGCAGGATCAAGACCGCGGCCATGCGGTCGATCACCTGGCGGCGCCGCCGGCGGGACAGATCCGCCGCGATCAGCGCGCGCTCCGCTTGCACGGTGGTCAGCCGCTCATCCCATAGGGTAACCGCCCATGCGCCCTCCTTCCGCAACGCCTCGGCGAAGCGCTCCGCCGCCACGGCCTCGGGACCGGCGGAGCCGTCCAGGCGCCTCGGCCACCCGACGACGATGCCGCCCACTTCGTGGGACCGCGCCAGCTCGGCCACCCGAGTGAGGTCCCGGGCCTCGTCCTGCCGTTCGAGCGTGACCAGGGGCTGGGCCACGAGGCCCGACGGGTCGCTGATGGCGACGCCGATCGTCTTGCTCCCCAAGTCCAGTCCCAGCCACCGCATCGCCATCACAACCTCATGACCATCGGGGCTGCCGCAGCCCTCCCAGCAGCAGCATGCCCAGCGCGCCGGCCACGAACCCGCCGACGTGGGCCCACCAGGCCACCAGCGCAACGCCCTCCGCCCCCAGGGACACCAGCCCGTTGAGCAGCTGGAGCGCAAACCACGCGAGCAAGAAAATCCAGGCCGGCACTTCCGCTACCGTAATAAAGATGAACAGAAAAATCAAGGTGATGATGCGCGACCGCGGGAAGGCCAGGAAGTATGCACCGAGAACGCCCGCTACCGCTCCGCTCGCGCCGACGGTAGGCAACTCCGCCCCGGGGTTCGCCACCACGTGGGCGTAATTCCCCAGTGCACCGGCCAGTAAATAGAACAGGAGGAACCGCCCGCGGCCCAGCCGGTCCTCCACGTTGTCCCCGAAGACCCACAGGAACAGCATGTTCCCCGCCAGGTGCACCGGATTGCCGTGCAGGAACATGGCGGTGAACAGGGACAGGTAGGGACTCAGGCCGAACTCACCGATTTGGGACAGCGGCGGGATCCTCGCCGGCACCACGCCATAGGCCTCGGCCATCCGGGCGATGCCAACGGCGGGCGTCGGTCCCGACGTCCACTCCAGGTAGAACACGTAGACGTTGGCGGCGATCAGCAGTAGGGTGATGATCGGGAAACGGCGCGACCGGATGGTATCGCGCAAAGGGATCATGGTGAACTCCTTCCTGCCGGGCCGCGGCCGGCCTGGTTGGCGGCCGCCGCCGAGCCCTCCTACCGGGAGGTGACTGCGGTGCCGCGACGTTTCCCCACCTACGGGTACGGGAGCATGCGGCCCGTGCGCCCGGGTACTGCGCACGCCGCGGCGTGGCGCTCCCGCTCCCGCTCACAGGGCACGCCGGCCCGCCCGCGGCGCGGGCTGGCCGGTGAGGTAGGCGAGGTGATCCGCCTTTACCGGGTGTGGCTCCTGGTAGCCGTCGTCTCTTTCATCATTGGCTACGCCCTCGGCACCTGGTTCGGCCACGACCTGGCCGCGCGAGCGCACCTGCGCTGAGGGCGCCACGGCCGCTCACGTGCTGTGACCGTCGCCCTGCCTTGCCTCCAGGCCAGCCACGTAGGCGCGGATGAGTTCGGCCAGCAGTTCGTCCCGTTCCACCCGGCTGACCAGCGAGCGCGCACCGCGATGGCTCGTGATGTAGGCGGGGTCGCCCGACAGGAGGTAGCCCGCCAGCTGACGGACGGGATCGTAACCCCGTTCGGCCAGCGCGCCGTAAACCGTGGCGATCACCCAGGCCGGGTCCGGCCGGTCCGGACGCCCCTCCGCCGGGGCCGGCGCTCCGAACATCGTGGAGTCCGGCCCCTGATCTTCCCGTGCCGCCGGCTGACCTCGTCGCATGAGGCTCGCCTCCCGTGACCCTTCGTGTGCCCTTGCCCGTTCAGGACCCCGAGCCGCGGGCATCGACGGTCGATCCTCCGAGGGCCTCGATCCACCGCTCCCGGCCGTAGGCCAGGGCCTCCGCCAGGCGCTCCGGCTGCCGGCCGCCCGCCTCGGCCAAGTCGGGCCGACCGCCGCCCCCGCCACCGACGCGGCGGGCCACCTCGCTGACAAGGCGCCCGGCATGGAGACCACGCCGCATCGCCTCGTCGCTCAGCGCTGCCACCAGCAGCGCCCGGTCGCCCGCCCGCGCCCCCAGGAGCACCGCGGCGGCACCCGCCTTCTGCCGGATGAAGTCCGCCGCCTCCCGCAGAGTCTCACCGTCATCGACCGGTAGTTCGCCCGCCACCACCTTGACCCCTGCCACCTCGGGCGCCCGCTCCAGCAACTCGGCCGCGGCCTGGCGGGCCAGCCGGCCCCGCAAGCGGCGAAGTTCCCGCTCCGCCTCCCGCTGGGCGGCCAGCAGTTCCTCCACCCGCCGGGGCAAGTCGTCCACCGCCGCCCGCAACCGCCCGGCCATCCGTTCCAGTACCTCCTCCCGGGAGCGGACGTACTGCAACGTCGTCCAGCCGGTGACCGCCTCCACGCGGCGCACGCCCGCCGCCACGCCGCCTTCGGCCGTGAGCTTGAACAGGCCGACCTCGCTGCTGTTGCCCACATGGGTGCCGCCGCAAAGTTCGAGGCTGTAGTCGCCGATCTGGACCACGCGGACCTCCTCTCCGTACTTCTCCCCGAAAAGGGCGATGGCGCCCGCCTCCAGCGCCTCCTGGAGGCTCGTCCAGTACCAGCGCACCGGCACGCCGGCGAGGATGACGCGGTTGACCTCATCCTCCACCGCCCGCAACTGCTCGGGCGACAGCGCCTGGAAATGGGTGAAGTCGAACCGCAGTCGATCGGGGGCGACCAGCGAGCCCGCCTGGTTGACGTGGTCACCCAGCACCCGCTTCAAGGCCGCGTGCAGCAGGTGGGTCGCGGTATGGTTGCGCATGATGGCCGCCCTGCGCTCGGCATCGACCCGCGCCCGCAGGCGGTCGCCGACGGCCACGGTCCCCTCCTCCACGCGGCCCAGGTGGAGGATGCGGCCGCCGGGCAGGGGCTGCGTGTCCCGGACGCGCACCCGGGCCGAGGCACCTTCCAGCCAGCCCGTGTCGCCCACCTGGCCGCCCCGTTCCGCGTAGAAGGGGGTGCGATCCAGGATCACGCCCACCTCGCTGCCCGCGCCCGCCCGGTCCACGGGTTCCTCGCCCCGGACGAGGAGCCGCACCGTCCCCTCGTCCTCCAGGCGGTCATAGCCCAGGAACTCCGTCGGCGGTTCGTCCGCCAGGGCCCGAGCCAGGGGCGAAGCGGGGTCCCACCCCTCCTCCACATCCCGAGCCGCCCGGGCCCGCTGGCGCTGCACCGCCATCGCTCGCTCGAAGCCCTCCCGGTCGACCCGCAGCCCGGCTTCCGCCGCGGCGTCCTCGGTCAGATCGAGGGGGAAGCCGTAGGTATCGTAGAGGATGAAGGCGTCCTCGCCGCTGATGACGCCATCGCCCCGCTCCTTCGTCCGCTGGATCACGTCGGCCAGGATCACCATGCCCTGGTCCAAGGTGCGGAAGAACCGCTCCTCCTCGGCCCGGATCACCTGGCGCACGTACTCGGCCCGCTGGCGCACCTCCGGGTACGCGCCACCCATCACCTCGGCCACCGTGTCCACGAGCCTGTGGAGGAAGGGTTCGCGCAGGCCCAGGATGCGACCGAAACGCACGGCCCGCCGCAGGATGCGGCGCAGCACGTGGCCGCGGCCCTCATTGGACGGCAGGACCCCGTCGGCGACCAGGAAGGTGCAAGCCCGGGCGTGGTCCGCGATCACCCGGAAGGGGAAACCGGCCTCGCCCGGGTCGTACTCCCGCCCCGTCATGTCCTCGACCGCGCCGATGAGCGGCCGGAACAGGTCCGTGTCAAAGTTGGAGGAGACGCCCTGGAGCACCGAGGCGATGCGTTCCAGGCCCATCCCGGTGTCGATGGAGGGGCGGGGCAGCGGCGTCAGGCGCCCGGATTCGTCCCGGTTGAACTGCATGAAGACCAGGTTCCAGACCTCGAGCCAGCGGTCGCAATCGCAAACCCCGATGGCACAGGACTCGCCACAGCGGTACTCCTCGCCCCGGTCGTACACCAGCTCGCTACAGGGACCGCAGGGGCCGGTGTCGCCCATGGCCCAGAAGTTGTCCTTCTCCCCCAGCCGGATGATGCGCTCGGGGGGTAGCCCCGCCACCTCCTGCCAGAGGGCGAAGGCCTCGTCGTCATCCTTGTAGATGGTCGCCCAGAGCCGCTCCCGCGGCAGGCCCAGTTCCTCGGTCAGGAAGGTCCAGGCGTAGCCGATGGCCTCGCGCTTGAAATAGTCGCCGAACGAGAAGTTGCCCAGCATCTCGAAGAAGGTGTGGTGACGGGCCGTCTTGCCCACGTTCTCCAGGTCGTTGTGCTTGCCACCTGCCCGCATGCACTTCTGGGCGGTGGTGGCCCGCCGGTAGGGCACCTTCTCCTTGCCGGTAAAGACGTCCTTGAACTGGACCATGCCGGCGTTGGTGAAGAGTAGCGTCGGGTCGTCCTTCGGGATCAGGGAAGAACTGGGCACCACCGTGTGCCCGTTGCGCTCGAAGAAGCGGAGAAACCGTTCACGGATCTCGGCCGCCGTCATCGGTCGCACCATCGTACCCTCCTCGCTCCCTCGGGCTCGGCGCCGCCGGACTCCCGGCTCGCCCCGCCGGCGCCGCGGCCCTGCAGCCACCGGCCCCGGCATCCCCGGAAAAAAGAAACCGCCACCGGCCCTCGGCCGGGGCGGCATCGCCGCGGTACCACCCGGGTTCACCCCGCCCTCGCGAGCGGGGCCTCGGCGGGTCGCGCCAGCCTACCGGCCAAGGACCGGCACACGTCCCCCGGAGCGGGGGCCGGGCGGAAACGCCGCCACCGGCCGCCGGTGCAGCACGACCTCGCGCGTGTAACGGCCGCGTACCCGGGTGCGCTTGGGGCCGGCCGGGCGGTCCCGGGCCAGCGTTGGCGCACCGGCTCCGGGAGGGCGTGCGCGCCATCGTCCGGGAACCTCGCAGCCGGGGGTTCCCTCTCTGGCGGACGAGCGGGCGGCTTGGTCCCATCATCGCCGTGTCACTATGTGCAGGCCCGCGTCACGCGCGCGGGCCACGGTCAGTGGCATTTTCCCACTTTCGCCGGGGCTCGTCAACTTGGCCACCCGCTGCCACGCCGGCCTGCCCGGGCCTTGGCTCCGGTTGCCGGGACGTCGGTGGTTGCAGGGCGAGACCCGGCCAGAAAAAGGTGAGGAGCGTCCAGACGAGGCCCGTCACCGGCACCGCCAGGAGAAGACCCGGCAAGCCGAAGTGACGGCCGCCCACCAAGACGGCGGTCACGACGGCCAGGGGGTGCAGCCCGACGGACTGGCCCAGCACCCGCGGGGCCAGGACCGTGCTCTCCATCCACTGGATCAGGACCAGCGCCAGCAGCGCCTGGATCGCGGTAGCGGGAGATTGCAGCAGGGCCATGGCCAGCACCGGCACGGCGCCGATGGCGGGGCCGAAATAGGGCACCAGGTCGGCCAGGCCGGCAAAGAGCCCCAGCAGGACGGGAAAGCGCAGGCCGAGGAGGGCCGAGGTCACCGTCACCAGCAGCCCGACGCATCCCGCCACCAGCAGCTGCCCGCGGATGAAGCCGGCTACCACGCGATCGATGGCCCGCAACAATTCCAGCCAGCGGCGCCTGCGCCCGTGCAGGAGGCGAGCCGCGGCCGACCGAAACCGGTCCAGGTCGTTCAGGAGGTAATAGGCGATGACCGGCGCCAGCAGCAAGGGGGCCGAACCGGCGACGGCCTGCATGACGCCGTCGGTGAAGGCCGCCAGGCGGGCCGAGATCCACTCACCCGTGCCGTCGATGTGCTCCAGCAGGGCGCGGCGCACGCCCTCGGGCAGGGCGGAGCGGGCGGTGTCCCGGCGTAGGCCCTCCAGCCACTCCCGGGCCTGGCGGGAGTAGGAGGGCAACTGGGCACCCAGGCGGTTGACCTCGTCCAGCAATCCGGGAAGCAGGTAGACGAGGGCCACCGCCGTCCCCAGGGTCACCAGCAGGTAGAGGAGCAGGATGGCGGTCGCGCGGCGCATGCCGTGCCCTTGCAGGTAATCGACGGCGGGTGCCAGCAGGTACGTCAGGACGAGGGCCAGGACGAAGGTGGCCCACACACCGCGCAAGAGGTACGCGGCCAGAAGGACCGCCGCGAGGCCGGCCCCTCCCATCAGCAGGCCGAGCCAGAATCTGCGGGTCACCATACGGCCGGGCGAATGGATCCTAGCCAATCCGGGCCGCCAGCCAGCGCCGGGCCCGTTTCCCCGTCTCCCGCACCAGCCGGCGGCGCCGGCCGGGGTTCCTCAGCGGCTCGACCTTGCGGGCGATCCCGCCGGCCAGAGAGCCCAACCAGCGCCCCGGACGCACGCCCATCCGGTCGAGGACGGCAACCAGCGCGGCCCCGGTGAGCATGCCCACCCAGAAACGCCCCCTCATCCTCTCACCCCTCGTCGCCGGCGACGTGAGATGCCGGCCCGGCGGAACCGGGTGCCGCCCCGTGGAAGGCCACCCGGTTGCCCTCGGAGTCCAGGACGAAGCACGCGAAGGTGCCCCCACCCCGCTCCTGGAACTCGATGCAGCAGTCCCAGCAGTAGTACTCGCCGGTACCGATCTTCCCCGTCGCGTTCCCGCCGCACACCGGGCACCGCATCGCCGCCCGACCCTCCTCCGTCCTTCCCTAATGTGCACGGGTCAAGGGCCCGCCATGCGGGAAGGGACGGCAAGGAAGGAGGCGGAGGAACGCGGGAAGGGTGGAGGGCTCACTGCGGCACCTTGCAGGCGGGAAGGCGGTCGGCAGGTATGCGGTCCAGTGCTTCCTCGATCACCGCGCCACCGGCCACCCGGTCGCCGTCGTAGAAGACGACGGCCTGCCCGGGCGTGACGGCGCGCTGGGGCTCGTCGAACCACACTTCCACGGCGTCGGGAACGCCGGCAACGGGCCGCACGGTCGCCGGGGCCTCGGGAGACTTGTACCGGATCTTGGCCGTGACCCGGGCCTCGCCACGCAGGCCCTCCCAGGAGACCCAGTTGACCTGCCGCGCCCGCAGGCCGTAGGAGTAGGTGGCCGTGTCGGGCCCGACCACCAGCGCATTCTGCTCGGGCAGGATGCGGATGACGTACATGGGCCGGTCGCTGCGGATCCCCAGACCGCGCCGCTGGCCGACGGTGTAGAAGGCCAGGCCCCGGTGGGTGCCGATGCGGCGGCCCCTGGTGTCGTAGATGGGCCCCGGCCGAATGCGGTCGCCGGCGCGCTCGGCCAGGAAGCGCTCGTGGTCGTTGTCCTTGACGAAGCAGATCTCCTGGCTCTCCGGCTTGCGGGCCGTCACCAGCCCGTAAGACTCGGCCAACCGGCGCACCTCGTCCTTGCGGAAGCGGCCGATAGGCAGCAACGTCCGGGCCAGCTGCTCCTGGGTGAAGTTGTAGAGCACGTAGGTCTGGTCCTTGCGCTCGTCCGCGGACTTGCGCAGGATGTAGCGCCCCGCGTCCTCGTCGTACTCGACGACGGCGTAGTGGCCGGTGGCGACATAGTCGCAGCCAAGGGCGTCGGCGCGGCGCAGAAACTCGTCGAACTTGATGTACTTGTTGCAGGCGATGCACGGGTTGGGCGTCCGCCCGCGCAGGTATTCCTCGACGAAGTAGTCGATGACCTTTTCCTCGAAATCCCGGCGCATGTTCATCACGTAATAGGGGATGCCCAGGCGGTCCGCCACCCGGCGCGCGTCGTCGATGGCACTCAGGGAGCAGCAGCCGCCGTACCGGGACTCGTCATCCGGGTCCATGGCCGGCCACGTCTGCATCGTCACGCCGATGACCTCGTACCCCTCGTCTTTCAACAGGGCCGCCGCCACCGAACTGTCGACGCCGCCGCTCATGGCAGCCAGCACACGCGCCTTGGCCATGTCGCCACCTCCTTCCTCCCTTTGCTCCCCAGGATGCCCTCACGCCCCGGCGGGGCGAAGGCCGGCCGCCCGCGCCCGCCGCGCCCGTTCCACGGCGCCGGGCAGCAGCTCTACCACGTGGTCGATGTCCTCCTCCGTGGTCTCCGCGCCCA
>QGUQ01000445.1 GCA_003242195.1 Bacillota bacterium
ACCTGGAGCTCCACCGGGACGTGCTGGCCGGTCGCTGCTCCCTGCCCGTGCCCGGTACGCCCTCCAGGCCGGGCGTCTGGCTGGGAGAGGGCGTCACCGTGCCACCCTCCGTCCAGCTTGTCCCGCCCGTCGCGCTAGGGCCGGGTACGGCGGTGGAGCAAGGGGCGCGGCTCGGCCCGTGGGTGGTCACGGGAGCCGGCTGCCGCATCGGCGCCGGTGCCCAGGTGTCGGAGACGGTGCTGTGGGACCGGGCGCAGGTAGGTGCCCGGGTGGTGTTGCGCCGCTCCGTGCTGGGCTTCGGCACCCGCGTGGGAGGCGGCGTGGTCGAAGAAGCGCTGATCGCCGCCGAGGGGAGGTGACGGTCGTGACCGTCAGGGCCGCCATCGTCAGCACGTACCCGCCCCGTCGCTGCGGCCTAGCCACCTTTGCCGCCCACCTGCGGCAGGGCCTGCTGGCCGCTGGCGCCGCGGAGGTGCCCGTGGTCGCCGTCGTGCGGGAGGAGGCCGGCTCCTGGCCGCCGGAAGTGGCGATGACCTTGCCCCAAGACGAGGACTGGGCTTACGTGGAGGCAGCCCGTTTCCTCAACCGCAGCGGCGTCGACGCCGTCTTGCTCCAGCACGAGTTCGGCATCTTCGGCGGCGAGGTGGGCCGCATGGTGCTGCGGCTTCTCTCGTCGCTGTCGGTGCCGGTCATCACCACCCTGCACACGGTGCTCAGCCGCCCCGGCCCCGAGCAGCTCGCCGTGCTGCAGCGAGTCATCCGCGCGTCGCGGGCGGTGGTGGTCATGGCGGGGCGCGCTGTCGGCCTCCTCCGCGACGTCTACGGAGCGCCGCCGGAGAAGATCGTCCACATCCCCCACGGCGTCCCCGCGCCGCCGCCGGGGACGCCGGCGGAGTGGAAGGAGCGGCTGGGCCTGGCGGGGCGGACCGTGGCCATGACCTTCGGCCTCATCGGTCCCGGCAAGGGGATCGAACGGGTGCTGGACGCCATGGCGGAGGCGGTCCCCCAATGCCCGGACCTCCTGTACCTGGTGGTGGGGGCCACCCATCCCGACATCGCCCGCGCGTCGGGCGAGTCGTACCGCCAGGGACTGGAAGAACGGGTGCGACGCCTGGGCCTGGAGGACCACGTGCGGTTCGTCAACCGTTACCTGAAAGAAGGGGAGCTCCTCGGCTACCTGGCGGCGTGCGACATCTACATCACGCCCTACCTGGAGCCGCAGCAGATCAGCAGCGGCACCCTCACCTACGCCGTGGCCATGGGCAAGGCGGTGATCTCCACGCCCTACGCCTACGCCGAGGAACTCCTCGGCGGCGGGGTGGGCTGGCTGGTGCCCTTTGGGGACACGGGGGCCCTTGCCCGCGCGCTGGTGGCCCTGGCCGGGAGCCCGGGATTGCGGGCCGGCCTGGCGCGGCGCGCTCGGGAACGGGCCCGGGGATTCTCTTGGCCCGAGGTGGGCGCCCGCTACCTGAACCTCGTGGAAAGCCTGGGCCGCGGGGAGGTGAGGGCCGTTGCCCGCCCCTGACGTCGGGACGCCGGCGGCGCCGGTACCCCGGCCCCACCTGGGTCACCTGCGCCGCCTGACGGACGACACAGGCATGATCCAACACGCCCTGGGCCCCGTGCCCAACAGGGCGACGGGTTACACCTCCGACGACAATGCCCGCGCCCTCCTGGTCTGCCTGGAGGCGATCCGGGCGGGGGACCGGGAGGCGGAGGAACTGGCGGGAACTTACCTGGCCTTCCTGGCCTGGGCGCTGGGACCGGACGGGTGGTTCCACAACAACTTTTCCTACGACCGGCGTCCTCTGCCCGAGGAGCCCTCGGAAGACTGCCAGGGGCGGTGCCTCTGGGCGCTGGCCGCGGCCGCCCGCCACTGGGCCGGCACCTCGCAGGGCCGTGCCGCCGCCCGGTTCTTCCAGCAGGGCCTGGCGGCAGCCCCCCGCCTGCGGCAGCTCCGGGGGCGGGCCAACCTGGTCATCGCCCTGGCGGAGTGGTTGGGCGGCGAAGACGGGGCGGGGGGCGCGGGTTCCCCCGCCGAGGGCCCGGCGCGGGCGGCCGTGGAGGACCTGCTGCGGCAGGCGGCGGGCGCCCTGGTGCGGGCCTGGGAGACTTGCCGCGGACCTGTCCCTTTTACACATTCCCGAGCCCACGAACCCGAACTAGAATCGTAATT
>QGUQ01000073.1 GCA_003242195.1 Bacillota bacterium
GGGCCCTTGAGCTCGGTGACCGAGCGCTTAGCGAAGTGGTTGACCAGCTCTGCATACGGGTACCGCCACGCCAGGCGCCGGCGTACCTCCTCGACGGCCTCCCCGCGGACGGGCCGGTCCAGGGGCTCGCCGGCCTCGATGCGGCGCCAGAGGGGGTCTGCGGCCGTGTCTTCCTCCCCGGGTAGCAATTGCCGGACTTCGTCCGGCGTCCACACCCTGACCAGCCAGCGGGACGGCTCGCCGCCGGGCGCCGAGCCCTGGCGTGAGCCCACCGCGCCCCGAGCCGTCCCGGCGCCCTCGTCCGGCCCGGTGCCGGCCCCGGCGGTGACGGCCGCCGGGGGCTCACCGGCAGCCAGGAGCCGCAGCGGCTCCGCGTCGGGGTGGTGGACCAGTGCCGGCCCCAGCCAGTCCAGGTAGCTGTCGGCTCCGGCCAGCACGGCGGGCGGCAGCGGGCCGCCGTCGCCGGAAGCAGCCGCCAGCCACTCGGCGGCGCGGCCCGGCAGGTCCCGGGCGGTTCCCACCAGGATCAGCCGCTCGCGGGCGCGGGTCATGGCCACGTAGAGCACCCGCAGTTCTTCCGCCAGATCGGCCAGGCGGGCCTCTTCCCGGACCGCCCAATAGGACAGGGAAGGGTAGCGGATCCGCAGCTCGGGATCGGCCACCTTGAGGCCCAGCCCCAGTTCCCGGTCGACCACGGCGTCGCCCTTGTCCCGGGGGAAGGCGCCGCCCAGGTTGGCCACGATGACCACCGGGAACTCCAGGCCCTTGCTCTGGTGGATGGTCATCACCCGGACCACGTCTTCGTCCTCGCCCAGGGCGGGGGCGATGCCCATGTCGTCGCCCCGCTCCCGCAGCCGATCGATGAAACGCAGGAACCGGAACAAGCCCTGGCGGGAGAAGTGGTCGAACTGGCGGGCGCGCTCCAGCAGGGCCTCCAGGTTGGCCCGGCGCTGCTCGCCCCCGGGCATGCCGACGGCAAAGGCCGGAAAGCCGGTCTCGGCGTAGATCTGCTCGATGAGGCGGCTCAGCGGCGCCCGCCGGGCGACGGTGCGCCAGCGTTCGAGATCGTCGAGGAACCGGCGCAGGCGCTCCCGCAGCTCGGGTGGCACGGCTGCGCCGGCCGCGGCGGCCGGCGCCGGTTCTCCCCCTTCCTCGTCCCAGCCGGCGGCCGTGCACACGGCGGTGTAGAAGTCGGCCCCGGGCGCAGCCAAGCGGACGGCCGCCAACTCCGCCGCGCCCAGGCCCACGAGGGGCGACCGCAGCACGCTGGCCAGGGGCACGTCCTGGCGCGGGTTGTCGATGAGGCGCAGCAGCGCCAGCATCACCTCGACCTCCAGCGCCTGGAAGTACCCGGTGCGGGAGCGGGCGTACACCGGGATGCCCAGGCGCGAGAGGACCTCCACGAACACGGGCGCCTGGCTGTGGACCGCCCGCATGAGGACGACGATGTCCCGGTAGCGGGCAGGGCGGTAGCGCCCCTCCCGCTTGTCCCACACGTGCAGGGGCGGCTGCCCTCCGGTCCCCTCCACCAGCTCCCGGATGCGCCGCGCCACCACCGCCGCCTCCCGCTCCAGCGAGCTGGCGTCCAGGGCCTCTTCCCCGTCCTCCTCACCGTCCTCGGGGCCAGGCCCGGTCTCGCCGACGCCGCCGGTGACGGCCTCGGAGATGGACGCGCCGTCCTCTTCCCCGCCGGCGCCGGCCTCCTCCCGCTCGATGAGATGGAACTCGACGGGCGCCTCGCCGGCCGCGTTCGCTCGACCGCTCTCCGGCGGCGGGTAGTCGGCGGCGGGGACCAGGGCGGCCGACTCATCGTAGGCCAGGCCTCCGAGGGCCGGTGTCATGATCTGCCGGAACACGAAATTGACGGCGTGGACCACGCTGGGCCGGCTGCGGAAGTTGGCGTTGAGCTCGATCCGCCCCGCCCGTTCTCCCGGCCCCTCCCCGCCGGCGTCGCGGGCAGGGGGAAAGGCGTGGTACTTGGCGAGGAACAAGCCGGGCTCCGCCTGGCGAAAGCGGTAGATGCTCTGCTTGACATCCCCCACCATGAACAGGTTGGGGTCGCCGTCCTCCCCGTCCCGCGCCACCAGCCGCAGGATCGCGTCCTGGACCTGGTTGATGTCCTGGTACTCGTCCACCAGGACCTCGTCGAAGCGGCGCCGGAACTCTCGCGCCACGTCCGAGGGGCGGAGCTCACCCGGTCCCGCGTCGGGGTCCAGGAGGAGGCGCAGGGCGTACCGCTCCATGTCGGTGAAGTCGATCAGGCCCCGCTCCTGCTTGGCGGAGCTCAGGGCGCGGTCGAACTCCTTGACCAGCCCCACCAGGGCTGCCGCCAGCGGCGCCAGGCGCTCCGCGTCGCCGGCCACGTCCTCCGCGGCACGGCCGAACAGGCCGTCCAGCAGGTCTCGCAGGCGCTTCTTGACCCCGTCCCGCAGGCGGACGACCTGCTCCTTCCGCTCCTTCGCGGCCTCGTCCAGCCCCCGCAGGGGCGGCAACCGGTTCCACGCGTTGGCGGCGACCAGCTCCCGCACGATGCCGTCCCAATCCAGGTCCTCCACCCGCCGGGCCAGGTGGCGAAGCCGGACCGCGTCCTGCTCCAGCACCGGTTCCAGTTCGGCCGGCCACCCGGGCCTCCGGCACAGGGCCGCCGCCCGCTCCAGGCGCAGGGCCATGCGGTCCAGGTGGCGGGCCAGGGCGCGGCGCGCCGGCGCAAACCACGGGGATTCCTCCACGGGGCGGCCCCGGGCGCCGCCGAAGCGGGCCGCCAGCCGCTCCAACCACGATTCCGGCCACGGCTGGCTGTAGGCCAGCCGGTGCAAGTGCAACACGAGGTCCCGCAGCCGCTCGTCGGCGCGGCCGCCGTAACACTCCACCAGCGCCAGGAAGGTGCCGTCCGCCTCCGCGTAGCGCCGCTCGAACAGTTCCTCGAGCACCTCTTGCTCCAGCAGGTGGGCCTCGTGCTCGCTGAGGACCCGCATGGCCGGGTCCAGGCCCAGGCGGAAGAAGTACTGGCGCACGACGCGGAGGCAGAAGGAGTGGAGAGTGGAGATGGACGCACGGCCCAGGAGGGCAAGCTGGCGGCGCAGGCGCCGGTCCTCCGGTCGCTCGGCCACGGCCCGCTCCAGCCGGTCGCGGATGCGGTCCCGCATCTCCGCGGCGGCGGCCTCGGTGAAGGTCACCACCAACAGCCGGTCGATGTCCACGGGGTCGCGCGGGTCCAGGATCCGCTGGATGATGCGCTCCACCAGCACCGACGTCTTGCCCGCCCCTGCCGCGGCGCTGACCAGCAGGTGGCGGCCCCGCAGGAAGATGGCGTCCCGCTGCGCCGGCGTCCAGCGTGCCTCACCGCCCGCCGTCATGCTTCCCCACCCTCCTCGCGGCCGGGCCCGGCGTCCGGTGCGGGCTCCCCACCCGCCAGCCGCTCCCAGACGTCCCGCGGCGAGAGGGCCGGCAGGGGCCGGTACCGGTTGGTAGCCAGCCGGGGCTCGAACTGGCACACCGGCCGGAATACACAGGCCCGGCAGGGGGATTCATCCTTGTACCGGTACGGGGCCACGTCCGCTCGGCCTGCCAGCAGCCGTTCCCCCAGGTCGACGAGGCGGCGCTCGACGTGGCGGAACAAGCGCTCCAGCCGCGAGCGGTCGATGACGCGGGAGTTGCGGCTGGGAGCCCCGTCCTTTCGCAGACTGACGGGCACGAAGTCGTCGGGACGCCCCTCCCCATCGATGGCGGCGATGACCGCCGGGTCGTCCAGCACCCAGCCCCTGGCCCGTAACTTCTCTCGCCGCCGGCGGCGGGTTGCTTCTTCGGGATCCAGGGGCCGCGGGGCGTCCAGATAGGGATCGTGCACCGGGACGTACAGCAGGGCGGCCGGTTCAGCCGCCGCGTCCTCGCCCGGTACGCCCGGCAGCAGGGCGCCCGCCCCCCGCATCGCCACCAGGAGGTAGACCGCCAGCTGGAGGGACAGGCCGTAGTACACCTTGTCCAGGGCCAGGTCCCGCTCGCCGCTCTTGTAGTCGATGACCCGCACCAGCCAGCGGCCGTCCTCCGCCCGGGCCGCATCGATCCGGTCGATCCGGCCGCGGAGGACCAGACGCTCACCGCCGGGCAACGGGAAGGCGGGCGAGGGCAGCCGGGCACCGGGGCCGAATTCCACCTCCACTCCCAGGGGCCGGAAGGAGCCGCGGCGGGCCTGTTCCGTCAGATTCTCCACCGTGGCCCGCAGGGTCCGCCCGACGATGCCCAGCAGGTAGCGGTGGTAGGCGGTGCCCGTGGGGATCTCGTCCTCCAGGCGCGGGGCGAGTTCGGCCAGGACATCGCCCAGGAGGCCCCGCACTTGCTCGCCGTCCAGCTGGCCCCAGTCCAGACCGAGCTCGCCCAGGCGGCGCACCAGCAGGCTGAGGGCGGCATGGTAGACCCGGCCCAGACGTGGAGCATCCACACGGTAGACGTCCCGCTCCCGCAAACGCAGGCCGTAGGCCGCGAAGTGCTGGAAGGGACAGCTGGCGAAGCTCTCCAGCCTCGTCACGCTGGCCGCCAGCTGGCCGCCCCCCGACGGCTCCACTCCGTACAGCGCCCGGGCCAGGGCCGGCTCCAGGTCATCGACGCGGTTGCGGTATCCCAGGGCGGCCAGCGCGGCCCGAGCTCGCTCCCTCAGGCCGTCTTCCGTCACCGCCCACTGGTACAGGTCGAGCCAGGGCTCTTCCAGCGGCGCCCCCTCGCGGGCGCGGCGCAGCTGTCGGATCAGCGCCGCCACCACCTGGCCCGGCGTGGCCAGGGCGCCGGGGTCGTCCTCCGCCGCCGCGGGCGTCACCTCCAGCGCCGGCACCAGCGCCAGCAGCCTGCGGGTGACCCAGGAGGGCGTGACGGACCGGCCCTCCTCGTCTCCTACGGGGTAGCTGATCCACAGCCGCTCGCTGGCCCGGGTGAGGGCGAGATAGGTCAGGTATTGCTCGTGCAGGGTGCGGACCCGTCCGGTCGGCCCCAGTTCCAGCCCGGCGGCCTCCAGCTCCTCGCGCTCCGTGTCGGAGAAGATGGCGTCCTCCTCCGCCCGGCGTGGAAAGGCGTCCTCCGTCGCCCCCAGGATCAGCACCGCCCGAACGTTGGGATGCCGGGAGCGCTCGACGGTGCCCGCCACCACCTGGTCCAGGCCGGGCGGGATCAGGCCCACCCGGAGACCCTCCAGGCCGGCCTCCAGGACCCGCAGGTAGTCCGCCAGGGTGAGCTCCAGATCGGGCAGGCTCTCCGCCGTCTGGTCCAGGAGCTCGACGATGCCGTTCCACACCTGGAGATGCTCCTGGGCGCGATCCAGGTCGCCAGCGGCCTCGGCTTCCTCGCTCCACCTCAGGATGCGTTCGGGCACGCCCAGGTCATCCAGGAGCGCATAGAGCGCCGCGCTCAGCTCCGGTACGGGCCGCGGCCGGTGCCGGGCCGCGGCCACCCGGTGGTGGAAGGCCAGTAGGTGGCGCACCGCCTCTTGGCGGATGCGGTTGACGGCCTCGATCTCTTCCTCCTGCCGCTCTCCGGGCTCCTCGTCTTCCTCCAGGGTGAAACGGCGCCACCAACGCCACGGGCTGCCGTCGTACCATCGCCGCCCCCGGATGCCAAAGGCCAGCACGTAGTTCTCCAGGCGGTCCACCGCACTCCGGGACACGGGCACCAGGTCCGTCTTCAGGTAGCGGAAGACGGCCTCGTACGGCCAGTCGGCCGCCACCGTCTCCACGGCCGCCCGTACCAGTTCCACCAGCGGGTGATGGGGAACCGGGCGCCGCCGGTCGACGAAGAGGGGGATGCCGTGCTCTTGGAAGGCGGAAACCAGCAGGTCGTGGTAGGCTTCCAGGTCGCGGACGATCACCGCCACGTCCCGGTAACGGTACCCCTCCTCCCGCACCAGCCGCAGGATCTCCCGAGCGGCCGCCGCCACCTCGGCCCGGCGGTTGGGCGCGGCCACCAGCGACACTCCCTCGGCCGGCCCGGGATACCGCCTGCCGGGGAACCGAAAGAACTCCCGCTCGATGTGGCCCAGGACCGGATTGCGGAAGCGGGGGAGCACGGGCCGTCCCTTCGGAGACGGCGGAGGGAGCAAGACGGGCGGCGCCACCGGCGTCCCCGTGCGTTCCGCCAGCTCCACCAGCTGCCGCCAGGTCACCAGGGTGGGATGGAAAAGGGACGAGTCATCCAGGCGTAGGTGGCGGGCGCCGCCCGCCGGCAGCTCGGCCGGGTCCAGGCAGAGGGTGACCTCCACCTGGCCGGCCACGCCCAGCAAGGCCCCGAGCACGGCCAGCTCCTGGGGGGTGAAGCCCGTGAAGCCGTCCACCCAGACCCGGGCACCCCGGCACCACGCGGCGCCCGGCAGCCGTTCCGCCAGTTGTCCGAGCTGCTGGGAGGGGTCGCTGAGGCCCCTCGCCGCCAGGTAGTCCTGGTACGCCTCCACCACCATCTGCAGGTCGTGTAGCTTGGCCGCCAGGACGCTCTCGCCGCGGCCCGCCTCCTCCAGCCGGGCGTACTGCCCCGCCAGGGTGCCGGCATCGTGGCCGTAGGCGGCCAGCTCGTCCAGGGTGGTGGCCAGGCGCTCGATGAACCCGGGGCGGTCGGCCACGCGGTCGAAGAGCCGCAGCCGGTCCGCCTGGCGGGCCAGCAGGGCGCGAAGCACCATGCGCTTGCCCAGGTCGCTGATCGTCGGCCGGGCCGCTCCCCCCGTTTCCTGCAGCACGTGCCAGGCCAGGCGCCGGAAGCTGACTACCTGGGCCCGGGCAAAGCCGCGCCGGCCGGTCCGGCCGGCCACCGCGCCCAGCAGCGCCTGCTCCATCTGGAAGGTGGCCTGCTCGGGCACCAGCAGGATGAGGGCCGGGCCCTCGCCTCCCCGCGCCAGTTCGTCGGCGATGGCCCGCAGGCAATACTCGGTCTTGCCGCTACCCGCTCTGCCGACGATGAACCGTAACGCCACCGTGTCACCCCGTCGCTGGAGAAGTCACGGAACCGTGCCGGCCCGTTCCACGCCGGCCTTGCGACCCGGGCCCGCGGCCCGCGGGGTGGCGACCCCTCACCCGTCTCGGGCCACCTCCGCGGGTTGCCCCCAGGCCGCCAGTTCAGGCCGGTGGCTCAGCACCAGCACCTGCCGCTCCGCGGCCAGTTCCCGGAGGGTGGACCGGATCCGTTCCAGCCGCTCGGCATCGCAGTGGACGAAGGGATCGTCGAAGACGAAGGGCAGCCGGGCGTCGTCCGCCAGGAGGTCGCCGATGGCCACCCGGACGGCCACGTAGAGCTGGTCCTGGGCTCCTTGGCTGAGTTGGCCGGGAAGCACCCGGGTGCCGTCGGGCTCCACAACGGATACCCGGAAGTCTTCGTCCAGGCACACCCGGCGCCCCGGCCGCCCGGTGATCCGGGCGAAGTGGCGGCTGGCCACCTGCTCCAGGCGCAGGCGGTAGGTGGCGTGGTATTCCTCGGCCGCCCCCCGCAGTTCCCGGTGGGCCAGGGCCAGGGCCTCGATCTCCTCCAGGAGCTCCTCCCGTCGCCGGCGCAGGCCTGCCAGTTCCTCCTCGGCGGCGGCGATGTTGATGGGATCGTGCCGGGCGTATTCCATCTCCTGGTCCATGAGCCCGCGTTCGGTCTCCTCCAGCTCCCGCAGCCGCTGGCGCAGTTCCTCCAGTTCCCGGTTCAGGTCCCGCATCCGCTCATCGATGGCGGCGGGATCGTCCACCGCTTCGGGTCCCGGCAGGCCGGCGTGGGCCTCGGCCAGCCGCTGCAGCTCCTGCCGCGCCAGGAGGGACTCGTCCCGGGCCCGCTCCACCCGGGCGGCCAGGGCCGCTACGTCCGCCGCCTCCCAGACCGCCAGCAGCCCCGCCAGCTCCGACTCCAGCTCTCGCAGCCGCTGGCGGTGGCGGCGGTACTCCTCCCAGCGGGCCCGCGCCCGGGCCACGTCCCCGCCTGCCGCGGCCAGCACCGGTCGCAAGCGTTCCCGAAGGCTGGCGACCTCCCGCTCCCGGTCCTGCAGCTCGCCGTCCAGCCGGCGCAACCGTTCCTCGGCCAGGGCCGCGCGACCCCGCTGGTCGATGACCAGCCGCTCCAGCTCCCGCTCCAGCCGGTCCGGGTGGCCGGCCAGGGGCTCCAGCCGCGCCTGCCAGGCGGCCTCCTCCGCCTCGGGCCGCTCCCAC
>QGUQ01000074.1 GCA_003242195.1 Bacillota bacterium
GGCGCCCGTTTCGCTCCGGCACGCCGTCCCACACCAGCAGGCGATGGTGCCAGGCGTCGGCCACGATCAGGCAGCCCTCGACCACCGCTACCGCGGTGGGGAGGTGCAGGAGGCCGGGCCCCTCCGATTCGAAGTCCTCGTGGCCCAGCACCACGTCCGCGGGCTGGTGGTCTCTCTCGGGCCGGCCGTGCCAGATGAGGACGCGGTGGTTACCGGTGTCGGCCACCACCAGCACGCGCTCGTCGAGGTAGACGCCCCGCGGGGCATACAGGGCAACACGGTTGGGGAGGGCCGGCGGCAGGGCCAGGCCTCCCGGTGCCGGCTCTCCCAGCCAGCACACCGGTTCCGCCGTCAGTGTGGACGTACCCATACCCGGTCCCCCTCCACCCGCACGGGGAACGGTTCCAGCTGCACGTGCGGAGCGGTGAGGCACTCGCCGCTGGTCAGGTCGAACCGGAACCCGTGCCACGGGCAGGTGAGGACCGTTCGTTCCACCGTGCCCCCATCCAGGGGAAGGCCCATGTGGGGGCACTGGTTCCGGAAGGCCATGATGCGGGACTCCAGCCGGATGAGCAGTACGTCGTGGTCCCCCACCTGCAGCCGGTAGGGCCGGCCCTCCTCCAAGGCCGTCACGGGCGGACCCTCCACCCAGCCCTTTTCTGCCAACCCCGGGGGCCGGGATCCCACGAAGCCGGACACCGGCTGGTCTTCCACCACCACGATCTCCCGCACCTCGGGTACCCGGGACTTGACGACCTCCTCCACCCCGTTGCGCAGGGTGAGGGCCGAGAGGGAGCAGCCGGCGCATGCACCGTGCAGCCGGACGTGGACGACGTCGCCCTCCACCTTCACCAGCTCCACGTCGCCGCCGTGGGAGCGCATGTACGGGCGCATCTCTTCCAGGGCCGCCACCACCCGCGCCGTCAGGTCGGGCCGCACGATGCCGTGCAGGTGGAACAGGGCGTAGACCGCCGGATCTTCCACCGCCCGCAACAGGAGCTCCTTGCCGGCCTCCGTCGCCCTCAAGGCCTTCACCAGCCGGCGCAGGGCGTGGCGGTGGAAGGCCTCGATGGCCGCCTTGAGGTCCATCGCCTTCTGGCGCGCTTCGTCCGGCAATTCACGGACGGCGGCCAAGGCCCGGTCCACGTCGGCGGCCAGGCTCTCGAAGTCGTCCCGGGAAGCGCCCCCTCCGGCCGCTTCCTTCCGCGGCATGGGTTCCTGAGGTAGCGCGATGGTCACTCACCCCCGAAGGCCAGCTCTCGCTCGAGGGCTTCCTCGGTCTTCTTCACGAGCAGGACCTCGAAAACCCTTCTGGCCATGTACTGGAGGACATCACCAACGGTCGACCCCGGGGCGAGCTCGTCGCCGCCCTCCCAGCGGCGGTCCGCCATGGCCCGTAGTATCAGGCACGCCCCGCCCGGTGTGTCCAGCAGGGCCTCCCTGAAGAAGGCGTCGACGAAACGTCCCAGCGAGATCCCCTCTCCGTGGGGATCGGCACGCAACCGGTCCAGGGCCGCTGCGACGCCGCCGTTGCGCTGGATGATGCGCTCGCTGAATCGCTCCACGGCCATGGCCAGGAGCAGGTCCACGTACTGCCGTTCATGGGGTTCCACGGCTCATCCCGCCCCCTCCCGCCGCGGGCGCCGGCCGGGCCTGCTGCCGCAGCCGCGCGATTTCCTCAAGTACCGTGCCCACGGCCGCGGCCGCGCCGTCCTCGCCGTGTTCCAGGAACAGGCGGCGAGCCTCTTTCAACCGGGACTCCGCCTGATCGAGGGCGCCCAGGTGGGCCAGCGCGTTGCCCTGGTTGGCGAGCACGCGCGCATAGCCCAGGGCATCGTCCCCGGGCCGTCGCACGGCCAGGATCTCGTCGTAAAGGGCGACCGCCTCGCGCAGGTTCTGCTGCGGATGGGCGGTCGGCACGTGTTGAAGGGCGTTGGCCAGGTTGAGGGCCGCGCTCGCCCACAGCTCGGGGTGGGTATCCTTCCGGAACACGCGCAGGGCCTCGCGCAGGGACTGCACGGCCAAGGCCGCGCGCAGGCGTCCGGCTCGGTCCTCCCGTGGCATGGCCAGGTAGGCCAGGGCGAGGTTCATCTGGATCAGGGCATAGGTCTCCGGATGGCTGTCTCGCCGGTAGACCCGCAGCGCCTCCTGGTAACACCGCGCTGCCTCCAGCAGCAGCCCCTTCCGGCCATCGGCCAGACCCTGGTAGGCGGCCCCCAGCTGGAACCACAGCTCCGCCCGGAGCTCGGGGAACCCGGTATCGTGCAGGAGCTCGATGGCCCGGCGATAGCCGTGGATGGCCTCATCCCCGTCGCCCGTCTCCAGGTGGTACAAGGCCGCCCGTTCGGCGTACAGGCGCGCCGCCAGCACGGGAGAGACCCCCTCGGCGGCGGAGGCTGCGGCCCCGAGGCGCTCCAGGGCCGCCGCCCGATCTCCCTGCTGAAGGGCCGCGTAGGCCTGCGTGGCCAGGATGAAGGCCGCCAGTTCCCCGTCCAGGCCCTGCGGCTGGGGCGGTGCCGGGCTGAGCCCCGCGCGCCAGGCCATGGCCTCCACGAGGGGCCGCCACTCCGGCCCCAGCCCCTCCCGGGCCCGAGCGTAGGTGTCAGGCTCTGGCTGGAGGACGAAGCGGTTGAAGACGCCCTCCGGCCCTTCCGGCAGCGAGCGGGCGATGTTTGCCTCGTCCTCCCCCGCCACCGCCCGTGCGAAGAAGGCCCACGTGGCGGGCCAGGAGTCAGGAAGCCGCCCGCGCAGGATCGCATGCACCAATTCCTCGCCCCGCGGGACGGCGGGCAGGATCAGCAGTCCGGCCACTCCGGGGAAGACGCCGATGGGTTGCGGTCTGAGCACGTACGTCCACCTTCCTACGGGCTCGGAGCTCGCGCACCGCGCCCGGAGCCCGGGGCCGGTCCCGCCGGCGTCCCGGCCCCGGCGTCGGGAGCGGCCAGGGGGATCCGCAGGGCTCCCGCCGCCTCGTCCCAGTAGGCCTCCCGGGGCCCCGGCGGCGTCCCGTCGGGCAGGAACTCCCGGACCAGGATGCTGCGATCCCCTCGGCGATTTCGCCACTTGAGCAAGAGGCCCCCGGCCCCCGGGTGGCTCACGGGCATCAGCCACAGCTCTCCCTGGCGCACCATGGCGATGGCCGTGCCCGTCGGGAACCTGCCGGCGTGCTCCGCCGGAAGGTGGACGTAACCGCCGTTCGTGATCTCAACCCGCACGTTGATCTCCCCCGAGGCGCCGCATCAGATCGGCAGCGAGGCGTTCCATCGCCGCCTGCACGGCCGGGGACAACCCCATCCCCGGTTCCAGGCGCTGCGCTTCGATGAGGAACACCGTCACCTTCCGCGGGAAGCGCTCCTTGAGGAGCCACCGCCCGAAGGCGATGGCGTGATCCCAGCGGAAGTTGTGCAGGTTGATGGCCGTCAGCGGCGGCGTCTCCACTTCCTCGCCCGGCACCTCGAAGATGGTGCCCGGCGGGGCGCCGGTGCGGCAGGCGTCGACGATGATCACGTCCGTCGCTCCCTCCATCTGGAAAGCGACGTCCATCCCGGCCGTACCGCCGTCCGCCAAGCGTACACCGGGCGGCGGGCCCAGCTCCCACAGCCGGCGGATCAGCAGCGGGCCGACCCCGTCGTCGCCCCGCAGCAAGTTGCCACAGCCGATGATCACCGTCATCCCCGGGCACCCCCGGCCGCACCGGCGCCGTCCCGGCGCGCCCGCGCGGGCTCAGCACGAACCGGGCCCCACGGTGAAGCGGGCCAGCTCCTTGTGCGTCCGGGCATCGTACGCATGGACCGTGCAGACCAGGCACGAGTCGTAGCTCTGGGCGATGTGCGCCAGCTCCACGGGGTCCTCCGGGTTGAGCACCGTGGCCCCGATCATCGCCGTCTCGATGGGGCCGCGGTGGCCGTGGCGGTCGCGCGGCCCGATGTTCCAGGCTGTCGGGGTGATGACCTGGTAGTTCTCGATCTTGCCGTCCTTGATCTGGATCCAGTCGGCCAGGGCGCCGCGCGCCGCCTCCGTGGCGCCGAAGCCCCGCCCCTCGGGCAGCTCCTGGGGCTTGATGTAGAACTTCTCGTTCAAGTCGACCTGGTCCAGCCACTGGCGCACCAGCCGGTAGTACTTGGCCGCCTCGTGCATGCGCGCCAGCACCCGGACCATGACGCTGGGGCCGATCTCCCGCACGATGTTGAGGAACAGGGGGTCGTAGTCCTGCCACGGCTCCGCGCCCGGCCGGCCGGCGATCACCTGCCGCGCCAGCGGGCCCGCTTCCAGCGATACCTCCTCGCCCCCGGGCAGCACGTAGCGCGGCGCCTTGGCCCACGTGTACTTGCCCTGCTGCCGCCCCTCGGCGGGGTCGATGGGCTCCGTCATCCCCTCAAAGGGATGGAGGGAGGCGCTGCCCCGGAAGAAGGAGTGGGTGTGGTCCTCCCGCACCCGCGCCTGCTCGAAGTCGTGGAAGTCCTGACCGTCGTAGACGCCCGCACGGGAGATCAGCGCCGCGTTGCGCCCGTCGATGGTCGGGAACCGGTACTTCTCGGGGTGAAAGTAGGTCCCCATGGCCAGGTACCGTCCCGGCCCCGCACCGTACTTGTCCAGGCCGATCTCCATGCAGTAGCGGATGAACAGGCCCAGATCCGCGTCCCGGTGCTCGGGCTTCTCGTCCAGCCAGCGCAGCACGTCCTCCCAGGTCTTGTTCTCCAGCCAGCGGTCCACCGAGCAGCCCAGCCAGACCCCTTCCAGCCACGTCTCCCGCCAGTACTCGAGGATCGAGATGGAGCGGGTGATGTCCGAGAGGCTGGGGGCGCACATGACGCCTCCCGGGATCATGAAGCTGGAGTGGGGCCACTGGCCGCCAAAGATGGCGTAGATCTCCACCGGCTTGTTAGAGGTCACCACACCGACCTCGTAGCTGGTGCCGGTGAAGGGAGCCCAACGCCGGACCACCTCGTCATACAACTTGGCCCGGGAGTAGTTGCGGTGCGTGAGGCCAATGGCGAAAAGGGCATAGAACCAGCGCGGGATGCTTTGCAGCGTCTCGCACGCCTGGGCGATGTTGCGGATCAGGGTGGCGTTGGGCGGCACCTCCGTCTGCCAAGCGGTGTCCAGCGCATACACCGACTTGTACAGGTGGCTGCCGCCGCAGATCCCGCAAATGCGCGGGGTCACGATCAGGCCGGCCTGCGGGTCCTTTCCTTTGAGAATGATCTCGAACCCGCGAAACATGGTGGCTTCGGTCCAGGCATCCACCACCACACCGTCCTCGATGGCCACGCGCACGTCCAGGTCGCCTTCCACACGGCCCAGGGCGTGCACGTGCATCTCCATCTTGGCACCCTGCGTGCCCACGGAGTTGGCGCTCATGGTCCTTCCCCGCCTTTCGCATCACGCGCTTCCGTCGACGCGCGGACCGATTACGGTACGAACATCTCTTCGCGGGCCCACTTCGGCGCCGCCGCCCGGGCGACCGCCGCATGCAGCGAGTAGCTGAGCGGATCGGTACCCTGCGGCACCTCCCGCGGGATGGCGCCAAGGACCTTCTGGGTCTTGAACACGGTACCCGGCGCCAGATCGAAGAACGGGAACTGGGGCTCGGTACAACCGATGCACGGCATGCCCGCCCGCGTCTTGGACGACTGCCGGTTCCAGAGGATGCGGTTGCAGGGCGAGTGGGTCAGCGGGCCGCGGCAACCGTACTCGTAGAAGAGGCACCCCTTGCGCGTTCCCTGGCCGAACTCCTCCACGGGCTCCTTCCACTCGAAGTACTGGACGCGGGTGCATCCTGTCTGGGTGAAGGTCTTGAAGAACGTCTGCGGGCGCTGCAGCTCGTCCAGCGCCACGTCCTGGGCCCGGCCCGTGGCGATGGCGACGAGAACCTGCGTCACCCAGTCGGGATGGGCCGGGCATCCGGGGATGTTGATCACCGGCAGGCCCGCCCGGGAGCGGAAATCAGCCCCGAGGAACCCGCCCCGCTTCTCCTTGTGGAACTGGAGTCCCGTGGACTCGCTGGGATTGGGGGGCGTCGCCGGGATGCCGCCCCAGCAGGCACAGTCGCCCACGGCCACCACATACTGGGCAACCCGCGCCATGTCCCGCAGCCAGTCCTTCATGGGCCGGCCCATGAAGGTGTTGTAGCGGCCGGTCCCGTTGGGCCCCTGGATTACCGTGCCCTCGAAGACCAGGATGTCCAGCGGGATCTCCTCGCGCAGAACGGCCTCCAGGATGCGGCGCGCCCCCTCTCCGAACTCCATGGAGATGGAGTGGTGGTACAGGATGCGGATGCCGAAGTCCGTCACCAGGTCGACGACCGTCGGCTCCTCGGCGTTGAGGAAGGACTGGGTGTTGCCGTTGCACGCGCCGCCGTGCAGCCAGACGACGTTGGCCACTCCCAACCACCTCCTTGCCTCCGCGTGCCCCCGGGGGAACCGCCCGGCGGGTCGTGGCCCCCCTCAGCAGCCCCTGCGTTCCCTGCCGCCCGGGGCACCCGCCACCGCCGCGCGGGCGGCCCGGGCCTGTTCTTCCATCCAGGACAACCAGGCCGACATCCCCGTTCCCGTCCGAGCGGAGACCTCCAGCACGGGCAGGTCGGGACGGACCCGTCCCAGCGCCGCGTAGAACGCCTCCCGGTCGAAGCCCGCGGCCTCGGCCAGGTCGATCTTCGTCACCACGGCCAGATCGGCCCCCAGGACGATGGTGGGATACTTGAGCGGCTTGTCCTCGCCCTCCGTCACCGAGAAGAGGACGACCCGCAGGTTCTCGCCGAGGTCGTAACTGGCAGGACAGACCAGGTTGCCCACGTTCTCGATGAAGAGGAAGTCCAGCGCCGAGAGATCCCAGCCCTCCAGCGCCCGGCCGACCATCTCGGCCTCCAGGTGACAGACCGTGCCCGTGGTGATCTGCCTTACGGGCACGCCGGTCTCCCCGAGGCGCCGGCCGTCGTTGTCGGTGGCGAGGTCGCCCACCAACGCCGCCACGCGGAAGCGGTCCCGCAGCCGGGCCAGCGTGTCCCGCAGCAGGGTGGTCTTGCCCGCTCCGGGGCTGGAAACCAGGCTGACCACATAGACACCCGCCTGCCGGAACCGCTCCCGCAACTCCCGGGCCAGGATGTCGTTCTTCTTCAGCACGTTCTGCCTGACCTCAACGATCCGGGGTGCCAACCCCTTCCCCCTCCTCCCCCTCCAGCGCGAAGAGCTCCAGCTCCCGCCCGCGGAGGATCTCCGCGGTTCGCGTTCCGCACTCGGGACACGCCATCGGCAGGGGCTCTGGCAGCCTGCGGGGCTGCTGGCACCGGGGACAGAAGACCTCCACGGCCACCTCCTCGATGACGAGCCTCGCACCCTCCACCGGCGTGCCCGCGGCCGCGATGTCAAAACAGAAGGAAAGGGCCTCCTTGACCACACCCGCTAGGACGCCCAGACGCACGTGGACGGCACAAACTCGCGCCCAACCCCGCCGCCGGGCCTCTTCTTCCGCCAGTTCGACCAGGTTCTGGGCAATGGACAGCTCGTGCATCGATCAGAGGGCCCGCGCACCATTCCGCTGGGAGTCGCCGGACGGGTCACGACCGCCCTGGAGGCCGTTCCCCGGTAAGTCGTTGGTCCCCTCGGTCAGTTCCCGGGAGAAGCGCTGGGCAAAGGCGAGGACGAAGTGGAGGGCTGGTTGCACGTCCGCATCCCCCAGGGCGCGCAGCAACCCGACCAGTCCGATACGCTTCGGTTCCCGCGACACCTCGGCGGACGCCTCGACCATGGCCCGGGCGGCCTTGCCCACCACGGCCACCGAACGGGCGTCAAGGACGGCAGACCTGAAGAGGGCCTTGACTTGGGGCGACTCGAGCACCTCTTTCAAGCGGGACAGGCCCCTCAGCAGGTCTTCCCAGGGCGTCCGCCCTTCGGCACCGACGCCCTTCCGCATGGAGATGACGGTCTCGTTGAGGGCTTCGGCGATTTCCGGTCCGCGGCGGAGGAACTGCTCAAGCGCGTCCAGGAGGAAAACCACCTGGTCCAGCTTGTCCAGGAGGCGCAGCAGGAGCTCCATCGTGCGGGGCTCCGACAGGCGCTCCATGAGCTCCTGCTCGAGGGGGCGTTCCCCTCTCGCGCGCTCGAGACCCCCCCAAATAATCC
>QGUQ01000446.1 GCA_003242195.1 Bacillota bacterium
GTGCGGCTGGTGGGGCGGTGGGTGGACGACCCCCGGTACGGGCGGCAGTTGCGTGTGGCGTCGGTGATGCCCCATGTGCCCAAGGACGCCCTGGGCATCGTGCGGTGGCTGGCGGAACAGCCCGGGATCGGATTGGCGACGGCGCGGAAGGTCGTTGCCGGTTTGGGTTTCGACGACGACCTGATGGATCGCATTGCCGAGGATCCATCGCTATTGGACCCGTTGCCCCTGACCGCCAGCCAGAAGAGGGCCGTGAAGGAGGCGGCCGCGCGGTTCAAGGACGACTGGAAGCGGGCGTCGGTTCTGGAATGGTGTTTTCGGCATGGCCTGGGGCCGGCGCAGGCGGAAGCGGTGTTTCAGGCTTTTGGGGAAAAGGCGGTCGAGGTGTTGTCCTCCAACCCTTGGGAGCTGGCCCGGTTGCACGGGTTCGGGTTTCTGACGGCTGATGCCCTGGCCCGTCGCCTGCAAGTCGATGCCGCTAGCCCTGCGCGCTTGGAGGCGGCGCTGGTTCATGCGCTGGAAGAGGCGGCGGGGGAGGGCCATGTGTTTCTGCCCGTCGGCGAGTGGCTGGAGCGAACCTTTGACCTGTTGCGCCAGGCGGCGGAGAAGACCGGTTATGGGCAAGGCCAGGGCGCGGCCATCAAAGGGATGCTGCCCAAGGCGGCGGAGGAGTTGGGGAGCCGGGTGCGGCGTGTCCTAGGCCATGACGAAGAGCGGGTGTACCTCTCCTGGCTCTGGTCGGCGGAGGATACGGTGCGCCGCTGGCTCCAAGCCCGTCGCCAGCAGGAAGGATTGGTTCCGCCGGGCCGCGCCATGGCCCTGGCGCTGGAGCCCGACGTTCGCGGGGTGCTGGACGAAGTGCAGGTGCAAGCGGTCGTCAAGGCCCTGGCGGCGGGGGCGTCGGTTTTGACGGGCGGGCCGGGTACCGGCAAGTCGGTATCCACGCGGGCCGTGCTGGCGGCGATCCAGCGCGCGGTGGGCCCTGAAGCCGAAGTCCTGCTGGCGGCGCCGACGGGCCGGGCGGCGAAGCGGCTGGCCGAGGTGACGGGATGCGAGGCCAAGACCATTCACCGCCTGCTGGATTACCACCCGGAGGTGGGCTTCCGGCGGGACGAGGAACGCCCGCTGGAGGGGCACTTTCTGATCGTGGACGAAATGTCCATGGCCGACCTGCCCCTGTTCGCTGCGCTGGTCAAAGCGATCCCGGATGATATGCCTGTCTTGCTCGTTGGAGACGCCGACCAGTTGCCACCCGTTGGCCCTGGTGCCCCGTTCCATGAAATCGTCCGCAAGCGGCTGTTGCCGATCACCCGCCTGGAGCGGATCTACCGACAGGATGCCGGCGGCCCTATCGCCCTCGCGGCGAGGTCTATCAATCAGGGGCATCTGCCGTCGTTGCGGGACGACGAACGTGGTCGATACCGGGTGCGGGTCTTCCCCCGGGCGCCGTTCCGGCTGCCGAAGGCCGAAAGGGAACAGATGGGCCGCGAGATTCGAGAGCAGATGGCCGACGCTGTGGTGGAAGCGGTGCGACAGCTGATCCTGGAAGGGTGGCGGCCGGACGACATCCAGGTGCTGACGCCGACGAAGCGCGGCCCGCTGGGCACGGTGGAGCTGAACCGGCGCCTGCGGCCGATCCTCAATCACAGCGTCCGGGATCCGCAAAACGACGTGTTCCGGACGCTGGGCGGCCGGGAGATCTGGCTGGGCGACCGGGTGATCCAGACGGTCAACGATTACGAGCTGGGTGTGTTTAACGGCGAGATCGGGCGGGTGATCGAGGTCAACGTGCCGGTGGACGTGCCGGACCTGGGCGTGCGGACGGGCATCGTCGTGGAGTTCGAGGATGGGACGGGGACCAAGACGGTGGAGTATTGGGCGGGGAACGTCAGCGAGCTGCAGCTGGCTTATGCCGCGACGGTCCACAAGGCCCAGGGCTCCGAATTCCCGGCGGTGATCTTCGTCCTGGCCTGGGACGCCTACCTGCTTCTGACCCGCCCGATGGCGTACACCGGCGTCAGCCGGGCGCGGGAGCTGTTGTGGATGTTCCTTGAAGACGGGGCCCTGAAGCAGGCCGTGGACACGGTGCGTGACGTGGCGAGGAACCAGGCGATTGCGCTGTAAGGTGCTGCGATCTGCCCGAGAGAGGGT
>QGUQ01000075.1 GCA_003242195.1 Bacillota bacterium
GCCGCCCCCCCCGGGCCCCCCCTCCACCGCCCCCCGCCCGGCGCGGGGCCCCCCCACCCCCGCCAGCACCCGTAGCAGGGTGGACTTGCCGCACCCGCTCGGCCCCAGCACGGCGAGCACCTCCCCTCCCTCCACGGCCAGGCTGACCCTCTCCAGGACCGGCACGGCCCGGCGCCGGTTCACGTAACCCTTGACCAGGGACTCGCCGGCCAGCCGCGTCACCGGTCCCCACCCGCCGCGGTCTGGGGAGTGGTCCCCGCCTGGCCGCCTGGCGCAGAAGGTCCCGCCGCATCCCCCGACTGCACCCGGGTCACGGCATCCACGGGCGCGCCCACCACCTGCCTGGCCCGCAGGACGGCCTGCAGTTGTTCCGCGTCGTAGAAGCAGATGCACTTGGTCATGTCCTCACAGACGTAGGTACGGAGGAACCGGACCTCGGGCACCTGGGCGTACTTCGGGGCACTGGCCTGCTTGCGCTGCAGGTACGCATCCATGGTGAGGCCGGGTGGGAAGTTCCACTCCACCACGTAGTCCACATGACCCCGGCTGCGCCGAGCCGCTTCCGGGTCCTGGCCGACCAGCCGCACGGGCTTGACCAGGTTGACGGGCAACCCGCTGGCGAGGAAGACCTTCTTGGCCCCCTCCAGATCACCAGCCTCAAGGATGGCAAACACCTTGGAAAGATCCTGGGCCACCTGAACCTCCAGGAGGTCGCCACCGGCCGCTCGCGCCGCCTCCGCCACCCGGTCCAGGGCCTGGCGGACTTCCTCCCGCCCGTGGTTTCGCGGGGGCACGGACTCCACAAGGAACAGGGACATGGGCCCACACCTCCTAGCTGGTCACCGCCCACAGGGGGGAATCAACCATTTTCCGATTGGTTTGATTTGAATTTACGTTGTAAGGTAGCAGGGTGTGCCCGGCGGGTCAAGGGGGAACCTGCGGTGAACCGTGTCACCCCGGCCGCCTGCCCTCGCGGCCTACCGACCGCCCACGGCAATCAGTACTTGCCTCAGGACATGTTTGGTTGCTAAAAGGAAGACAACTCGGTCTCGCCCGGCCGCACACAGCAGGGGGGATCCCCATGTGCCGCCGGCTCCGCTCGCGGGCGGCGCGGGTAGCGGCATGCCTCGTTCTCCTGGCCTCCCTGGGCGTGCCGGCCTGCCGGGCGATGCCCGGCCCGGCAACCGGCCCGGCACAGAGCAAGGGTACCGAGGCCGCGGAACCGGTGGAGGTCCTGGTGTCCGCGGCCGCCTCCCTCCAGGACGCCCTGCGGGAGGCAGCGGCGGAGTTCGTCCGGCAGCATCCAGACATCGAGCTGCGGTTCAACTTCGGGTCTTCCGGCGCCCTGGCCCAGCAGGTCGTGGCCGGCGCCCCCGTTGACGTGTTCATCGCCGCCGGCCGGCAGCCCATGGACTTGCTGATCGGGAAGGGCCTGGTGGACCCCGGCAGCGTGCACGTCATCGCCCGAAACCAGGTGGTCCTCATCGCCCCGAGGGATGGCACGGCAGCCCTACGGGGATGGCAGGACCTGGGCGGCGGGCAGGTGGACCGGATCGCCATCGGCGACCCCGCCCACGTGCCGGCAGGCCAGTACGGCCGCCAAGTGCTGGAGCATCTGGGCTTGTGGGAACAAGTGCAGGGCAAGCTGGTCCTGGACCAGGACGTGCGGGAGGTGCTCCACCACGTGGCGACGGGCGAGGCCCGGGCCGGGATCGTCTACCGCACCGACGCGGCCCCATCGGACGAGGTCGTGGTGGTCGCCGAGGCACCGGCCGGCAGCCATGCGCCGGTGGTCTACCCCCTGGCCGTGCCCAAGACCTCCCGGCATCCGGAACAAGCCTGGGCACTGGCCGGCTTCCTGAGCTCGTCGCAAGGCCAGGTGATCCTGCAGCGCCACGGGTTCCTGCCCCCGAGGTGAGACAACGGGCCCGAACCCCGGGGCGAAGCGATGGAGGCGGTGGACACGGTGGAAGTGTGGACGGCTCTGCGCACCTCGCTCCTCATCGTCCTCTGCGCCACGGCGCTGGTGGTGGCCACCGGCCTGCCGCTGGCGGCGGCGCTGGCCCGACCGGGATGGCGGGGGCGGGGACTCGTGGACATCCTGGTGACCCTGCCGCTGGCCCTCCCACCCACCGTCCTGGGCTTCTACCTGCTGCAACTGATCGGACGGAGGGGCCCCGTCGGCTGGCTGACGCAAGAGCTGCTGGGCGGGACCCTGATCTTCACCCCTGCGGCAGCCGTCCTGGCCGCCGCCTTGGTCGGCCTGCCCCTGTTCGTCCAGCCCGCCCGGGCGGCCATGGAAGAGGTTCCGGCGGAGGTGCACGAGGCCGCCGCCATCGACGGGGCAACGGGGTGGGCTCACCTGCGGTACATCACCCTGCCGCTGGCGCGGCCGGGCATCTTCACCGGCATCCTCCTGGCGTTCACCCGCTCCCTGGGCGAGTTCGGAGCCACCTTGATGGTGGCGGGCAACATCCCGGGGCGCACCCAGACGCTCTCCCTGGCCATCTACAGCGCCGTGCAGGCGGGCCGGGAAGATCTGGCGGCACGGCTTGCCCTGCTCCTGACCGCCGTGGCGGCCGTGTCCCTGTGGGCGGGGATCCGCTGGCGCCGCCCGGGCCGCGGGCCGGCTGCGGAACGGAGGGTGTGGCTGTGAGCGGGCGGCTGCGCAACCGGGTCCGCGAGGCCCGACGGCGCCTCCCTCTGGGCCCGGGCGGCCGAGGCCACCCACCCGGGGTTGCGGGTGCGGCGCCTGGTCACCAACAGCGTACACGCCCTCCAACTGCTGCGACAGGGCGCCGTCCACGCGGCGGGCATCCACCTGGTGGATCCGGAGACGGGGGAGGAGAACACCTCCTTCGCCCGCCGGTTGTTGGCGGGCCAGGCGGCCGAGGAGTACCTGGGCGAACCGGCGGTGCAGGCCCTCCTGGGCACCCTGGGCGACCCCTGGGTGCGGGCGCAGTTGGCCGCGCTGGGTGGCTATGACACGAGCCGGACCGGGGAAGTGGTGGGCGAGTTGGCAGGCTAACGGCTCGCGGCACGGGGCTTTCGAATCGAGAAAATCCGCGTTTCGTTCCCCGGCCCGTCCTGGTGGCCCGGGAAACCAGCATGGCGGGGCGGCAGCACGGGCGGAGCCCGTAGCTCGCCACGCCTGCCACCCCGCCGCCGCTTTTACTTCTCGGCCGGCTTTGCTGGCGCCTCCGCCCGCTCCGGGACCGGCCAGCCCAGCCAGTCGCGGTAGAAGGTCTCGATGTCCGGTTCCCAGTTATGGATCACCGGGTACCAGGGCGTCGGAGCCTCGACCTCCAGGAGCGTGCCGCACCCCGGGCAGTAGTACTCCCGCAGCACCTGCCACTCGGGATCGGGAGCCATCAAGCGCGGGTAGATCTCGTTCATCGCTTCCTCCGTGTCCCGCACGTAGATCAGAGCATGCAGCTTCCAGTTGTCCCGGTAGTCGCAGAACTCGTGCCCGCAGTCGCACTTGATGACCCATTCCTTGGTGTCCTTCTTCTGGACGATGTACAGGTGCAGCGAGTAGGGCAGGATGATCTTGTCGTCCCAGGGCACGCGCTCCTGGAGGATTTCGAGGTACATCTTGAACCGCTCCGGGTCCTTGGGCGTCGACAGCATGCGATGGAGGGTCTCCCAGTCGATGGTGCCGTCGATCAGCTCTTCGATCTTCTTGCGGTCGTAGGCCATGGCACCTCCCCCTCCTCATGGCACCAATTGCACGAACGTCATGGCTTCCCAGCTTCCGCCAGGCCTCATTCCTCGACCAGAACCACCCGGCGCACGTCGGGGAGCTGCTCGACGCCCATGCGGTGACGGCGGCCGAAGCTGGGCACCTCCAGCTCATCTTCCGTCAGGTTCCAGTCGTCGGGCAGGTTCCAGAAGCGCTTGAACTCCTGCAGGAACTTCGGGCTCAGCTGGAAGCTGGTGGCGTACATGTGCCGCACCTGCAGGGAGGCCTCCTTGCGCAGGATCCGCTCCCGCTCCTCCTTCATCCACTCCCGCACCGGCTTGGCCCGGGCGATCCGCTCCTTGCGGATCTCCCGGCGCCGCCGCGCGGTGGCCTCGCGGTCCACGCGCCAGCGGCCGTTCTCGTCCCGGTAGATGACCGCGCCGTAGACCTTCTCGGCGTAGCGGGGGAGCAGGTAGCCGCCGTTCAGATCGTCCTCGATCCTGGCCGGATCCCGCTCCAGGGGATCGCCGAAGCCCGGCCCGCCCCGCAGGTAGTTCAGGTACAGGTCGTAGTCCTCGAACACGGACTCCGTGGTGATGGCCTGCTTATCCCGCTTGATGACACGGGCGTTCATCACCTTCTCGTAGCCCGGGTCGTCGGGATCGGTGTCGGGCCCCAGGGGGATGGGCAGCCCCTTGGCGATCCGCTCCTTGAGGTCCGTGCCGTGGGCCTCGAAACGGTAGCCGGCCGCGGCGGGATAACCGCCCATGAGACCCCAGTCGCTGGTCATATAGCCGTTGCCCATGAAGAACATGGTCCAGTCCTTGGCGTTGTAGACCATGCGCAGGGTCTCGAAGCCGCAGCCGCCCCGGTACTTGCCGTAGCCGCCGGAGTTGGCCTTGATGGAGCGGCCCAGGTAGAGCAGGGGCTCGGCCAGCTCCCAGATCTCCATGTCCCCCATATCACCCTCGGGGTTCCAGATAGCCGCGGCGTGGTCGATACCGTCCCGGACGGCACTGGCGCCCGTGCCCTCGGCAGCGCTCTCGAAGCTGTTCACGGCGTGGATCTCGTCGTACTGGTTAAAGCCGCCGCCTTGCAGCCAGTTGGAGGTGTTGGCGTTGCCGGCGTTCACCTCCTCAAGGTAGCCGCGGGCGAAGTAGGCCGTGCTCAGCCCGCGCCAGAGGGCGCTCCAGGCCGAGACCAGGAAGTGCCACGAGTAGGAGTGGGCCGTCCGCCGGTCGTCGGGGTTCATCCACGTGCCCCGCGGCAGGCGGAACCTCGTCGCATAGTAGGCGCCGTCATTGACCAGCTCGGTGGGGATCAGGGTCTGGGTCATCATCACCCAGATGCCGCTGGTGAAAGACACCGGCTGGGCGTTGTAGGAGTGCCACCCCCAGCGGCTGGCGCCCTCGAAGTCCAGCGTCCAGGTGCCGTCGGGGTGAATGGTGATCTCCGACGGCGCGTGCATGATGGTGTTCATCTTGGCGTAGGGTGGCACCACCACGTCCTCGTGGGCGTAGGGAACGTCCACGAAGGCCACCTGGCGGTACTTGCCGGGAATGGTCAGCGCCTTGATGCGCCGGATTAGCCCCTGCCGGCCGTCCTCCACGATCTCGTAGGCGAACTTCCAGTAGTTCTCGATGCCCACTTCCTCAATCAGTTCCAGGACCAGGTCGCGGATCATGTGGCAGCCGGCCAGCCGCGTCCGCTCGTCCAGAAGCCAGTAGCGGGTGGTGCGTACCGACCGCTGGCTCTCGTGCAGCCAGTCACGGAAGAGCCGGTCGTTCTCGCCGATCTTCCGGCACGTGACCTGGTAGCCGTCGCCGAACCGCTGCACGGGCCCCACGGTCATGGAGCCGGGGCCGATGGCGCCGGTGTCGATGACGTGGGTGACGCCCCCGACCCAGCCCACCAGCTGGCCCTCCCAGAAGATGGGCACGATGGTATGGACGTCGCAAGGGTGGACGTTGCCCAGCAGGCAGTCGTTGTTGGCGAAGATGTCGCCGGGGCGGATGCCGGGGTTCTCCTCCCAGTCGTTCTCGATCATGTACTTGATGGCCGCGCCCATGGTGCCCACGTGGATGATGATCCCGGTGGAGGTCAGCATCGAATCCCCGGCGGCGTTGTAGAGGGTGAAGCACAGCTCGCCCTCCTGCTCGACGATCGGCGAGGCCGCGATCCGCTTGGACGTCTCCCGGGCGTGCACCACGCCGGCGCGCAGCCGGGAGAACATCTTGGCATAGAGGATGGGGTCGGACTCCTTGAGCTCCAGGCGGGTCAACCCGGCGTAGTGCCCGGTCTCCCGCGTACGGCGCAAGACCTCGTGCCGGTGCTCCTTCAGGGTCTTGCCGCCGAAGACGATGCCGCGCCGTTCCCTCTCGCGGATCTCCGAGACAGGCATGGCCATGACGGCTTCCCCCTTTCACCCGTCGCGCGGGTTCGTCACCGGACCTGCCTCAAGTGGAACAGCCGGTGATTGTCCAGCTCCGTCTCCCAGTCCTCCGGCACGACCAGGGTCGTGGCCGGCGACTCGATGATGGCGGGGCCGGTGATGCGGTTTCCGGCCCGCAGGGCCTCCATCTCCCACACGTCGGCCTGCAACCAGCGGCCGCGCCGGAACACGGGGCGCCGCCCCCGGTAGGCCTCGTCCGGCGGGGTCGCACCGCTCCACGGTTCCTCCGGAATCCGCGGCTTGGTGCTGGGCACCGTACCGCGCATGATGGCGCCGGTGATGCTGAACCCCAGCTCCGGCGAGCGCGCCGACTTGGCGTACACGCGGGCGTAGGTGTTCTCGAAGGCCTCCACCAGCCGGTCCCAGTCCCGGGCGCTGGAGACGGCCAGCAGGGGCGACTCGATCTCCAGGTCGTTGAGCTGGCCCCGGTACTGCATCCGGAACCCCGGCCGCAGCGTTACGTCCTCGGGCTTGAAACCGTTCAGGAGGAACTCGCCGATCACTCGCTCGGCCAGTTCGTCCCACGCGCTCTGCAGTACCCGGACGGCCGCGACCTTCTCCTCGTCGCTGGCGTCCGGCGGCACGTTGATGTCCAGGCTCTTGTCGTAGCGGTACTCGAAGTCCGCCGCCGCGCAGCCGAAGGCGGAGAACCCGGCCGCCCAGGCGGGGATGATCACGTCCTGGAAGCCCAGGCCTTCCGTGTAGCCGTAGGTGTGGAGCGGCCCGGCGCCGCCGTAGGAGAAGCAGACGAAGTCGGACGGCACGTATCCCTTGGCGCTGATCATCGACCGCAGGTGGTCGCGCAAGCGGTACTCCAGGAGCTCGATCACGCCCGCGGCGGCCTCTTCCACCGTCAGGCCCAGCGGCCGCGCGATCTGCTCCTCCACCGCCTGCCAGGCCCGCTGCCGGTCCAGCCGCACCTGCCCGCCCAGGAAGTTGTCCGGGTTGATGTAGCCCAGCACCACGTGGCAGTCGGAGATGGTGACGGTGTCCACGCCGCCCTCGGGCCAGCAGACGCCGACGCGGTACCCGGCGCTGTCCGGCCCCAGCCGGATGGCGCGCGTGTAAGGATCGATGCGGACGTAGCTGCCGGCGCCGGCACCCACCGAATCCATGGCCACCAGGGGCAGCGACAGGACCAGGCGGGCCATGTCGGGGTCGTGCTGGATGGTGAACTCGCCCTGCACGATCAGCGCCATGTCGAAGCTGGTGCCGCCGATGTCGGTGCAGGCGATGTTCTCGTAGCCCAGGTGCTCGCCCAGGTAGCGGGAACCGATGACGCCGCCGATGGGGCCGGACACCAGCGTCCGCGCCAGCTCCTTGGCCTTCCAGCTGATGGTGCCGCCGTGGCTGGCCATCACCCGCAGCTCGAAGCGGGCGCCGGCCTCCTTCAGCCGCTCGTTGATGCGGACCAGCGTCTTGCGGGAGGGCTCGGCCGCGTACGCCTCCAGGATGGTCGTGTTCGTCCGGTGGGACTCCTTCCGCACCGGGTAGTAGTCGGAGGATGCGAACACCGGGATCTCCCGGCCCGCCTCCCGCACGACCTCGAGCACGATGTCCCGCACCCTGCGCTCGTGGACCGGGTTCTTGTACGAGTGCAGGAGGCTGATGACGATGGCCTCGACATTCAGCTCCACCAGGCGCCGGGCGGCCTCGTAGGCCTCCTCCTCCCGCAGCGGGATGACCACGTTGCCGAACATGTCGATGCGTTCGGTCACCCCGAAGGTGAGCTCCCGGGGCACCAGGGGCGGGTCGTAGCGATGGGTGTTGAGGTGCAGCCGGTCCTCGTAGGAGTAGCCCAGGTAGCTCTGGATGGCCCGGCCCATGCGGTGGAAGTCCCCCATCCCCCGGTTCACGATCAGGCCGACGCGCAGGCCCTTGCGC